>SLLJ01000454.1 GCA_007134165.1 Nitriliruptoraceae bacterium
CTGGCGGGGCAGGCCACCGTGTTCGAGGCGACCTTCGAGCTGACGGTGACCGGACCAGACGGGCAGGTGGTCACCGACACCTTCGTGACCGCCTCCGAGGGGGGACCCGGACGCGGGACGTGGACCCACACCGTGCGTCTCGAGGCACCCGGCGACTACGAGGTCGAGGCCCGCGAGGTCGACGTCTCGGATGGCGAGGGCCGACCACCGTTCACCACCGTGCGGCAACTGCAGGTCACGGGCTGACCCGGTTGGAGCCGGTGCGGTCCTCGGCGTAGCTGACCACCGGGGCCCGGCTGTCCACGCCGGGCTGCGGTACCAGTTCGAGCGTGGCACGAAAGGTGGTCATGCCGCCCGCCAGGGTGCTGACGTCGGTGAAGCCGCGCTGAGCGAGTGCCCGGTAGGCGAGGTAGCTGCGGAAGCCCACCGCGCAGTACAACCGGACCGGCTGGTCGCGGTCCCAGTCCTGCGCGCGCTCCCGCAGCTCGGCCAACGGCACGTTGTGCGCTCCCGGCAGGTGCCAAGCGGCGAACTCGTCGGCCCCGCGTACGTCCACGATGCGGGCGCCGGCGACCGCGTCCGGATAGTCCTCGGCGTACCACAGCCTGACGTCCCCGCGCAGCAGGTTGGCCCCGAGGAAGCCGGCCATGTTGACCGGGTCCTTGGCCGAACTGAACGGCGGCGCGTAGGCGAGCTCGAGCTCCTCGAGGTCGAACACGCTCAGCCCGGCGCGTAGCGCGGTGGCCAGCACGTCGAGACGCTTGTCGACCCCGTCGAACCCGACGATGCCGGCGCCGAGCAGCCGGCCGGTATCGGGAGCGAACAACACCTTGAGGTGCATTGCCGAGGTCCCCGGGTAGTAGCCCGCGTGCCCGGAGGGGTGCAGATGGACCCGGGCGAAGGGGATGCCGGCCGCCTCGAGCTGGCGCTGGTTGGCACCCACCCCGCCGGCGACGAGGTCGAAGACCTGCACGATCCCGGTGCCCTGAACCGCCGAGAAGGTCGAGTCTCGGCCGCACAGGTTGTCGGCCACCACCCGACCCTGTCGGTTGGCCGGCCCGGCCAGCGGGATGATCCACGCGCCGGGCAGGACCGCATGCTCGACCTCGATGGCGTCCCCGGCGGCGTACACGTCGGGCAGGTTGGTACGCAGGTGGTCGTCGACCTTGATGCCGCCGCGGGGTCCGAGCTCGATGCCCGCGGCCACCGCCAGCTCGGTCTGGGGTCGGACTCCGGCAGCCAGCACGACGAGGTCGGTGGTGACCGTGGCCGTGCTCTCGAGCTCCACCCGCACCCGCCCGTGCGGTGCGTCACGGAAGGCCGCAGCCCGGGTGCCGAGGTGCAGTTGCACCCCGTGCTCCCGCAGGTGGGCCTCCATCGCCGTGGTCAGCTCCCGGTCGAGCGGCGGCATCAGCTGCGGCGCCATCTCGACGAGCACCACCTCGACGTCCCGGTGCCGCAGGTTCTCGGCCATCTCCAAGCCGATGTAGCCCCCACCGATCACCACCGCGTGCCCGATCGGGGCCCGGTCCGGTGTGCCGTCGACCGCCGCCTTGATGCGGTCCATGTCCCGCACGTTGCGCAGCACGTGGACGGCCGGATGCTCGACCCCCGGCAGCGGAGGCACCACCGGCGCGGCGCCGGGGCACAGCGCCAACCCGTCGTAGGGTTGGTCGTACTCCTCGCCGGTGGCCAGCTCCCGGGCCCGCACGGTGCGGGCCCGCGCGTCGATGGCCACCACCTCGGTACCGATGCGTACGTCGAGCGCCAGCGAGTCCCTGAGGCTCTGCGGGGTCTGCAGCAGCAGGCGCTCGCGGTCCTCGATGACCTCACCGATGTGGTACGGCAGGCCGCAGTTGGCGTAGGACACGTGCTCCGAGCGCTCGAAGACGACGATCTCGGCGTGCTCGTCGAGCCGCCGGGCCCGCGCCGCACAGGACATGCCCGCGGCGACGCCGCCGACCACCACGATCCTCACGCTGCCCTCCTCGGTCCGTCGGCAGGGTTCACTCGACCGCTACCACGCTAACCCGCCACGTGACCGGCCCGTGCAGGCACACCGCTACCGTGCGCCGGTGGCCGTCGCCCGTGCACCGATGATCGGCTGCGCACGACCATGCGCGGCCACCTCCTTCGACCTCGGCCCGCCCGGGAGCCAGACGTGTCCGCCCCCCTCGACTCGGACCTGCGCCGCCGACGGCAGCGGGTCGGGCTGGCCATGGCCACGGTGTCGGCAGCCGCGTTCGGCTCCTCGGGCCCGATGGGCAAGGCGCTGATCGACGCCGGCTGGACGGCCGGGGCGGCGGTGCTGGTCCGGCTGGGAGGGGCTGCGGTGATCCTGTGGGTGGCGGCGGCCATCCTGCTGCGAGGGCGGCTGCGGCTCAGCGCTGGCGCGGTACGCACCCTGCTGCTGTACGGCACGGTGGCGATGGCCGGCGTGCAGTTGGCGTTCTTCAACGCCGTGCGGACCCTCGACGTCGGGGTTGCGCTGCTGCTGGAGTACCTGGCGCCGGTGCTGCTGCTGACCTGGACCTCGCTGCGCTCCCGGACCCTGCCGCGGCGGCTGACCCTGGCCGGAGCCGGCCTGACCCTGGCCGGGCTGATGCTCGTGCTCGACCTGACCGGCGCCGGCGAGGTCGACCCGGTGGGGGTGGGTTGGGGCCTGCTCGCGGCGGTGTGCCTGGCCGGATACTTCGCGCTGTCGGCCCGGCAGCACGAGGACCTGCCGCCGCTGCTGATGGCGGCCGGCGGCACCGCGGTCGGGGCGCTCGTCATCGCGCTGGCGGCGCTGGTCGGCCTGGTACCGATGCGGGTCACGACGGTCGACACCGTGCTGGCCGCCCGGTCGGAGAGCTGGCTGGTGCCAGCCGGTTGGCTGGTGCTGGTCTCCACCGTGACCGCCTACCTGACCGGTATCGGCGGGGTGGTCCGGCTCGGGCCGCGGCCAGCCTCGTTCGTGTCGCTCTCGGAGGTGATGTTCGCGGTACTGGTGGCCTGGCTGCTGCTGGCCGAGCTCCCGGGCCTGCTCCAGCTGCTCGGCGGGCTGCTGATCCTGGCCGGGATCGTCGTGATCCAGCGCACCGAGGGCGCCGCGCACGGCTGAGCGGACCACGACGAGCAGCCGCTGGCCGGTGAACGTATGGTTGCGCTCCCCTGTCCGCGGGGTTACCGAACGGGAGAGCGCGGTGAACCGGCTGGGATCGTTGCGCCCACCGTCCGTACCGATACGCGACTGGCTGCCGTCCTACGACCGGTCCACGATCGGGCGCGACCTGCTCGCGGCCGCGGTGGTGACGGCACTGACCATCCCCCAGGCGCTGGGCTACGCCGCGATCGCCGGGGTTCCCGTGCAGGTCGGGCTGTACGCGATCCCGGTCGCGCTGCTCGCCTACGCCGTGCTCGGTTCCTCCCCGCACGTGGTGGTCGGGCCGGTCTCCACGGTGTCGGTGGTGTCAGGCTCGCTGGTCGCGCTGCAGGCCGGTGGCGACCCCGACCTGGCGGTGGACCTGACGATCGCCCTGGCGGTGGTGTCCGGGGTGATCCTGCTCGCGGCCGGCCTGCTGCGCCTGGGTTGGGTCGCGGAGTTCCTGTCCAAGCCAATCATCTCCGGTTTCGTGTTCGGCCTCGCGGTGCTGATCATCCTCGGCGAGGTCCCCACGCTGCTCGGCGTCGAAGGTCGCTCCGGCAACGGGGTGGTGCGCCTGATCGGCATCGTCGAGGGACTGCCGGACCTGGATCCCACCACCGCGCTGATTGGTGCGGTGAGCCTGGCGGTGCTGTTCCTCGGCTCGCGGGTGTCGCGGTCGGTGCCGTGGGGACTGCTGCTGGTGGTGGTCGCGTTGCTGCTCTCGGCCCAGCTCGACCTCGCCGGGCGGGGCATCGCGACCGTCGGTGCCGTGCCCAGCGGACTGCCCACCCCAGGGCTGCCCAGCCTGCCGCTGGCCGACTACGCGGCACTCATCGTCGGAGCGGCCGGGCTGGCGATGGTCGGGCTGGCCGAGTCGCTGAGCGCCGGGCGGCTGTTCGCCACCCAGGGCGGGTACCGCATCGATGCCGACCAGGAGTTCGTGGCCACCGGGGCGGCCAACATCGCCTCGGGGCTGTTCGGAGGGCTGGGTGTGGCAGGCAGCCTGTCCAAGACCGCGGCGGTGGTCCGCTCGGGGGGCACCAGCCAGGTCGTCGGTCTGCTGTCCGCGACGCTGACCGTCGCGGTGCTGCTGGCCTTCGCCCCGCTGCTCAGCTCCCTGCCGCGGGCGGTGCTGGCCGCGATCGTGGTCCATGCGGTGTGGGGCCTGATCGACGTCGACGCCATCAGGCGTTATGCCCGGATCCGCCGGATCGACCTCGTCTCCGCGCTGGC
>SLLJ01000253.1 GCA_007134165.1 Nitriliruptoraceae bacterium
AATCACGGGCTCCTGGCCCACCCAGCTCGTGTTCGACCAGCGGCTGACCACCCAGGCCCACCTCGCCGAACTCGACGCCCGCGGCATCACCTTCATCACCCTGCGGATGCGCTCCAAATCGCTGATGAACCACATCGCCAGACTCGAGCAAGACCCCAAAGCCTGGAAGACTGTCCGGCTGGACCGGCCCGGCCGCTACACCACCCCCAAGGTCGTCGACGAGCCCGCCGTCACCCTCACCTCCTACCCGGGCACCCTACGCCAGCTCATCGTCACCGGCCTCGGCCGCGAAGCACCCACCGTGATCATCACCAACGGACAGAAGGCCAGAGCCAAACACGTCATCGAACGCTACGCCCGACGCATGACCATCGAGCAGCGGCTAGCCGAAGCCATCCGCGCGTTCCACCTCGACGCACTGTCCTCCGCCGTCGCGCTCAACGTCGACCTTGACGTCGTGCTCACCGTGGCCGCCGACGCCGCATGCGCCGCACTCGCACGCCGCCTGCCCGGCTACCACGACGCCACCCCCGACCTGCTCCAGCGCCGCTTCCTCGACACCGAAGGCGTCATCCACAACCACCCCGACCGCATCGTCGTACGACTCAAGCGCCGCGCCTACTCACCCGTGCTCCGCGCAGCCGACCTACCACCAACCCCCATCCCCTGGTGGGGCAGCCGCACCCTGCACTTCGAGTACGCCTGAACCAAAACTGGGGTCGAAATCACTGTGTGATCATCCGCGTTAGCCGGCGGGGAGTCCCGGCGGAGCAGATCAGGAAGGGCCGAGCCAGCGCGTTTCCCCGTCCCTCCGCGTGCCTTGGGTGGGGTCCTGACGAACCGGTCGTCTCGGGGGTCCGGGGCATCCCGCGGGACCACCCACGTCTCGACCTGCGCTTTCACACCATGATGACCCCGCTGCGTTGCTTCGCCGATGGCGAGCTGGTGGATGCTCCCGCAGCGGCCGAGCTGCTCTTCGCCACCTGGCGGGACGGCAACCCGGTCGCCCGGTAGCTCACCTGCCACCTCGCTGACGGCGCCGCTCGGAGTTGCGGTGCCCGCCGAGCCAGCAGTCAGCGTCGGTGTCCGGTGCCGCCGACGAGCCCGTGGTCGTGGGCGAAGACGATGGCGGCGCTGCGGTCGCGTAGGTGGAGCTTGGTGAGCGTCCGGCCGAGGTGGGTCTTGACCGTCGCCTCGCTGACGAACAGCTCGGCGGCCACCTCGCGGTTGTTGCGCCCACGGTCGACGGCCCGCAGGACCTCGAGTTCGCGCTGGGTCAGGATGGACAGGTCGACCGGGTCGTGTGGCACGCGGTCGCGGTAGGCCGCCAGGACCCGGCCGGCCACGCTTGGATCGATCCAGGCGTCCCCGTCTGCCACCGTGGTGATGGCCCGCAGGATGTCCTCGCCCGGTGCGGACTTCACCACGAAGCCTGCCGCGCCGGCTCGCAGTGCTGCGGCCAGGGTGTCGTCGTCATCGAAGGTGGTCAGCACCAGCACCGGGGGGCCACCGGCTCGGCGGACCGCTGCGGTCGCCGTGGCATCGTCGACGCGGCGCATGCGGAGGTCCATCACGACCACGTCCGGTCGGGTCCGAGCGATCTGGTCGAGGACCTCGTCGCCGTTGGTGCACTCGGCGACGACGTTCGGCGCACGGTCCGTGGCGCACGGCGTTGGTCAGGCCCTCCTGCACGATCCGGTAGGCGGTCAGTGCGGCCGTCACGGGGAGGTGACCCAGCGCACCGGATCCCGTGTCGGGGATGTCGGCTCCGACGGCGCGGAAGCTCTCGATCAGCGCCGGCAGGTCGTCCAGCTGCGGTGATGGAGGGCTGGTCGCTGCCTCGTCTGCGTGGAGCAGGCGCACGACGCTGCCGATGTCCTGCATCGACCGGCGTGCGTGCTCCTCGGCACGCTTGAGCGAGGCGATCGCCGCGTCGGGTTCGTCGCGGATGGCCAGCCGTGCTGCCGACAGGTGCAGCCGCGTCGCAAGCTGGCGTTCGAGTTCGGTCCGTTCCCCGAGGATGTGGAGGAACACCACCAGCAGCCCCAACGTCCCGAACCTGACCAGCGCGACACGGACGGTGAAGTCGTTCTGGCCGACGCCCTGGCTGATCAGGAGCAGCGAGAGCGTCACCGGGACCGAGACGCTCCAGACTGGCGGCCCGGGGGAGCGCGCACCACGAGCCAGGTAGCCCAGACCGACCGTCAGTAATGCGCCACCCGCGACGCTCGTGGTCAGACTCCAGGACCACTCCCACAGCCCGTCGGTCCCGAATCCGAGGACGACGTCCGAACCGCCGTCTCAGGGCGCTGGAGGTAGGGCTACGACGATGTCTGCTGGCTTGTCGGAACGCCCAGGTCGATCAGGTCGGGCGCCACCACCCGGTGTCCGGCCGCGACGAGCACCGAGATCAGCGTGCGGTACAGGGAGCTCCACGACGGCTCGCCGTGGACGACCATGATCGTCTTCTGATCGGTGATCGGGCGTGCCCCTGATCGATGTTGCACATCCGCAGTCCCCACGAGACCGGCTACGCCGTTGATCCTCGGGTGTCGTCGGTGTCGGCCGGCGCCGATTCCCAGCGCTGTCGGTGGTCATCGGCTGCCTCGACGGAGCGGAAACGGCGGACGCCACGCGGCGCCCGCCGTTCGTGGCCGAACGCCTGGGACAACGACGATGCGGCGCAGGCGGCCGCGAGACCTTCCAGCGCAGAGGCGGCACGGGCCGGTTCGGGGAACTCGGAGACGTCGCGATGGCGGGTGACGGGCATGTCAGCGTTCTCCTTCACGGTCGAACCCGAAGGCGCGGGCGAGTCGTTGCGCGTCGTCACGGTCGCGCAAGCGGACCGTGTCTCGCTTCATGCGGTACAGCGTCTCCGGTGTCACGACCGTGATCGTCACCTCTCCTGCCTGGACCCGCTCAAGCTCCAGGTCCTCGAACCGGAAGGCGTCACCGAGCCGACTGACGATGTCGATGGTGTAGTCGACCTCCGGTGGTCCGTACTGCACCGCCGGGTACTCGCCACCCAGGTCCTGTGCGGTGATCGCGGCGATGTCGGGATCGTCGAAGACGCTCGACAGCGCGTTGCGCAGCCGCTCGATGTTGCGCTCGTCGGGCGAGACGAACAGGTCGAGGTCGCGGGTGGCCCGATCGAACCCGTGCGCGGCCATGGCCAACCCGCCGAACACCGCGTAGCGCACGTCGGCACGTTCCAGTGCGTCGAGGATGCGGAGGACATCATGGAGATCCATGTCGGCAGGCTACGCCCCGACCGCCAGCGCAGCCATGCAACGGACCTTCGCGGCACGCGGCCACCCCCGGTGCTGCCTGCTCAGCCCTCGTGTGATCGCGTTGAGAGGAAGCCGTTCCGTGCGTCGAGGGAAACGGGCCTCGCGGGCAGGGGAGTGACCGCTTCACTTGGAGCGAGGCGCAGAAGTCTCGTCCAGCGTTCGCGGTGCAGGGGCGGTCGCTAGCTGGTGAGGCCGTGTGCGGCACCTCGACGATGTCGGGTCCGGGACCTTCGATGCCGATGTCGTCCCACCCGCCCGCGTCCGCTGGTGTCCACCGTGCGGCAGCACCTGTCTCCTCATCCCCTGCCCCGACACCAACCAGTTCCACGGTCGCATCGATGATCGCGCAGCGGGATCGTCTGCGTGGCAGCACTCGCGACCACCGCAGCCATGTCGCAGCTGCTGGAGCTGGTTGCGTTGGGCGAGAACGTCGGATCGGTGGACACGCCGGTGTGTTCCGCTCCGGCGGAACGGGACGCGGCCTGCTCCGAGCCAAGCAACCGAGGTCGGGCGAGACACCCCGTCCAGCGCGGCAGTCTGAGCGGTCGTCAGGACCCCGTCCCCTGTTGGCGCTCCGTCCGCCGTCTCGTCGATGACGTCGGTGTCGATCGACTCGGCTGGTGTCGCCGATGGGGAGCGGAACTCGTCAGGTCGTGGCTTCCCCTACCCTGCTCGTTGCAGGTCGGTGGTCGAGCGGTCGGCGGTGAGTGCCCCTACCGCGCGGGATCGCCCGTTCGTTCTCCCCGAGCGCTTGGAGGAGCTCGACGGGCCGACCGTCCGTGGCCGCGTGCAGCTCCCCACGCATCTCGACTGGTCCACGAGGCGGGAGTTCGATCTCACGGACCCGATCGATCGACGCCGCGTGCACGAGCTGGTGCTGCGCGAGGGAGACCTCGAAGATCTCCGGCGCTATGTCGATCCTCGTGATCTTGCAGAACTGTTCGGCACGCTCGTCCTCCCCGAGCCGATCCGCGCGGGCTGGGAGCGGTTGCTCGGCCGGCGGACTCGCTGACCTTGCCGATGCTGAGCGAACTGCAACAGCGGGTCGCAGGAATCGTGGCCGGAC
>SLLJ01000100.1 GCA_007134165.1 Nitriliruptoraceae bacterium
CGGGAGCAGGATCGGGGCCGGGAGCAGGATCGGGGCCGGGAGCAGGATCAGTGCCGGGAGCAGGATCAGGGGCGGGGTCGACTGGTACCCCGTCGCCGAGGTCGAACCCCAGGATCTGGGAGCTGAAGAGCCGACCGCCGCTGCCGCCGTCGGTCACGGGCAGGAACCGACGCAGCGACGCGCCAGCGATCCGCTTGGGATCGCCGGGACGGCCGTCGAAGGCAAAGGTGACCTGCTGCCCCGAGGCGGTGACGCCGGTGACCTCGAGCTCGCGGGGTGTTCCACCGTCGGTGCGCGACCGCACCGTCAGCGCGTCGACGCGCACGATCGACACGTCCCGACCGGTCGAGAGGAAGGCAGCCAGCTCCGCATTGGGAACCGTCGCCTGCCAGGTTGCCCGCGGGTTGTTCGTGCGAGTATCCAGCGACCACGGGTCGTCCACGCTACGCAGATAGGGCACCGCGACCTGACCATAGGCCCAGGAGTCTTCGACGTTCTCCGAGCGCCCACCGTGCGAGGACGAGTAGTAGGTTTCGGCGAGCGCCCCCTGGTGGCGCAGCACCTGCCCCGAGGTGGCCTGGACCGCGGCGACCCACAGCGCTCCGTCGGTGTCCCGGGCCTTGTCCTCGCCGACGAAGACCTGGTCGGCCGGGGTCGCCAGCAGGTCGCAGGCACACTGCCCGCCGCGGGGTGCCAGCACCCGACGCAGCGCATACGTCCTCCCGGTGATCGCCTGAGCCTCGAGCGCGGCCGAGCCCTGGCGACCCCAGGAACTCGGCATCTCGGCCAACCCACGCAGGTAGGCATCGAGCCGATCCACGTCCTGGACCACGCTCAGCCCGCCGCCGAGGTGGTGCAGGTCCCGCCAGCCGCTGCGGTAGGTGCGGACCCGTCCGTCGTGGCTGTCGGCTTCGATCAGCGCCTCACCGTGCTGCGCGCGAACGACGGGTCTGGCGGTGCGCTGCCACGGCTCACGGCCGCACACCCCCCGTGGAGCGGTGGTCGCGCCGGCGTCGAGACGGTGGACGGCGATACCGCCCGCGTTGGGGCCCCACGTGATGGGGCAGGCGGCGAGCGAGGAACCGGCCCGCTGCACGAACCAGTCCGTGCAGCGCGAGGCGGGCACCCGGGTGGTCGTCGACATCTCGGCCGGCTGGCAGGCCCTCCACGTCACGTCGTCGCCGACCGCCCTCAGCACGCTCACCTCGGCGTTGATGCGCAGCCCCACCCGGATCTGTGCCGAACCGGCACGCTCGTCGGTGCCAGGCTCGGTCCCTGGGTAGTAGTGAGTGAGCACGTCGGCCGCGGTTCGTCCATCCAGCGCCATGGCGTAGGCGCCGTACTGGCTCATGCCCACTCCGTGCCCCCAGCCGCTGCCAAGGATGCGCACCTCGTCGGCCGGCTCAGCGACCGCTCGGGGAGCCGGATGCACCACCACGGCAACGATCATCGCCCCCGCCGCGAGCGCCGGCAACCACCGACGCAGCATGACATTCGCCATGCCGTCCTCCTGCCTGTCCGCCCGACTCTACCGCCCTGGTCGCCGACCGGTCTCCCGTCAGCGTCGGGCTCGGGCGGAAACGCGGGGCGGAAGCGTCAGTCCGCCGGGTCGGGCTCAGTGGGCGCGGCTGGCCTCGGAGTACACGCGGCGGACCATGTGCACGAACGAAGCGGTGGAGTCGCGCCGGACGTCGCCGTCGGGGCAGAAGGCTCCTCCTCCGCAGTCACCGACCACCCCGACGTCACGCAGGGTCGCAATCCCCGGCGCGTGGACGTGGCTGATCGGGACATCCGAATAGGGCGCAACCAGCGGCACGCCCCCGGCGAGTACCCCGAAACCTTCGCTCTGGGCGAGGGATGCCCCGATCCCTTCGTCGACCAGTTCGCGGCCCCGGTCGACCTCGTTGAGCGAACGGGCAAGGACGGTGGCCAGTTGTCCGCGGGTGAGGTGCTCACGTGGCGCGAACGTGCCGTCCTCTCGTCCGATGATCCAACCCAGTTCCGCGAGTGCGTTGACCGACCCGGCATGCACGTTGGTCGCTGGGAGGTCGGGGAAACGCTGCCCGGGGATCGGCTGGAGTCCGAAGGCACGGACCACGAAGCTGGCCGCCTGATCGCGGGTCAGGTAGTCGGACGGGCAGAAGACGTTCTCTCGGCACCCGTTGGTGACCCCGGCAGCAGCCAACTCGAGGATCGCGGGACGGTGCGGCGAGCTCTCCGGAACGTCCGGGAACGGCACCCAGGACCCACCCGCCTGCTGACGCAGGGCGGGCAGATGCCCCTGGATACGGCCCGGACAGGCGGTCTGACCCAGGTCGCGGTGCCCGACGATGGTCGGACGCCACCGACCGTCGGACATCCGGTCGGTCTCGCCGGCGGGGTCGATGCCATGGATCGCGGACTTCCATCCGATGACCCCGGCCAGCGCTTCGATCGCCGCTTGCGGAGGGTCGGCGTTGACGAAGTTGCCGATGACCGACACGCCGAACGAACCGGTGTTGTGCCCGCGGGCGTGCGCACCGATGACGTTGCGGGTCAGTCCGCCGTACCGCCCCTCGTAGACGCGTCCGAAGCGATCGATCACGACGTTGTAGCCCAAGTCCGACCACCCCAGCGAACGGGTGTGGTAGCGGTACATGGCCCGCATGATCCCGGCCGCCGCGTCGCGTGAGTAGGTGTTTGCCGAACTGCCCGAGGTGTGAGCGGTGTGGTGCACGACACCGAGGTGCACGCTGCTGGAGTAGGACGGGCCGGAGTTGCGCAGGGACTCGTCCGCCCCCCATTGCGAGCGGGTGATGACGTTGGGCGCGGTGCTGGCGTCGGCCTCGGCGTGGGTCCGGGTCTCGTAGGTCCGGCGCACCGGTCCGCCGCTGCTGCCCATCGCGTCGATGAAGGTCACCTCGAGGTCACCGACCTCGGCGTCATCGACCTCGACCTGGACGTGGTCGGCGAGCTCCACCCACACCGGGTGGGTCGGCTGGCGGCCACGCTGGATCTCCTGGGCCCGGCGGTACTCCTCGGTGCCCGGATCTGGGCCGTCCTCAGCGTCGAGGAACTCCAGGTGTTCCCAGTCCGACCACGCGAGTCCGTCCTCGGAGCTACGCAACCGAACGGCGGTGGCCGACTCAGGCGCGGTGACACCGACCATGTTGAAGGTCAGAGGGGTCTCGACCGGCAGGGAGCGCGAGGTGCGGGGCTGGTTGGTGGTCGACGAGCGCGGCTGGGCTGCTGCGTTCTCGGCCGGCAGTCCCATGAGGGTTTCGCTGAGCGTCAACGGGGTGGCATGGACGACGGTCTGCCCGACCGGGGGGGCGACCGTGAGCACCAGCGCCAAGACGCCGACCAGGGTCACGACTCTGACCTTGCGCATCTGTCCTGCGACCTCCGGTTGTCTGCGTTGCCGTGCAGAGGAAACCACGACGGCATGGTGCGGTCCGCATCCGCGGACACGAGCACCTTCGGCTGCTGGTGTCCTGTCGGCCGTCACCACACGAATCAAGACCCTCGCGCCAAGACGATCGCTGGTCAACCCGACCAACAGGTCGCCCTGTGCGCTATGCGGACGCCATCGGCAAAGGCGGGCGACAAGCGCCCACTAACCCTCCGAGGAGAGCGCTCTGAGCACGGTAGAGGCATGACGGTCGCCGATTCTCGCAGCCGGCGACCACGCCTGTCGCGCGCTGTGTGCGCAGTCGGCTGGTGGTGTCGTGACCTCCGAACCGGGCATCCAACACCTCCCGCTCGGCCTGGCAGGTCTCGAACGGGCCGCGCTGCAGCAGGACCCCACCCATCCACGACGCGGTGACCCGGCTACGGCGCCAGCACTTCATGAGCAGGGGACCGTCGAGGTGCCGCCCGACACGCCTGGCGACGACCGAGCCGTGTGGGGTGTGGTCGATGGGCACGCAACGGCAGCGAGAGCTCCGGTTCCCAGGACCCAGACGGTCGAGCGGCTGACCGTCGCCGACAGCCGGACCAAACACCCCGTGTCGCCCCACACCAGGCCGCCGGACGCCGTCAGGTTGAACGCCTGACGAGAAGCCTTCCACCCGGCTCCCCCGCCCTCAGCAGGTGCAGGAGTCCATGGAGCGCACATTCCGTCGCGAAGGGTCAAGTCTGCGGGATCGCCGCCGACGCCAGGCCCATCGGTCAAGAGACGGAGCAGAAAGCGGGAGGGCGCTCGATGTACCTGCACAAGCCGCTCTGGTCCCGTCTGGTGGGGTTGGCGCTCGCCCTGCTGGCAGCCACCACCGCCGCGCTGCTGCTGGCCGGCCCCGCCCCCGCCCAGGCCGCCATCGACCCCGACCGCGAAGCCGAGTTCGTCGCCCTGGTCAACCGCGAACGGGCCGCACA
>SLLJ01000222.1 GCA_007134165.1 Nitriliruptoraceae bacterium
AACGGCCGGCAACGAAACGGCCGGAACGGATGATCCCGACTCGGGTACGACATCCGACGACAACTCGACGATGGTCCTCGACGAGTTCGTCGAGCAGTCCGATCCGACGAACCCGATCGCCGCCCCCGGCCTCGACGCCGACGGCTCACCGCTGACCAGCCCACCGGGCGTGCTCGAGGCCACCGTCGACGGCTCGCCGGTGCCGGCGACGAGCCGAGCGGACCGATCCGGGCTCTGGGTGGACGCCGATGACCTGCGCCTGCGCCTGACGCCCATCGATCTCCGGTCGCATCCGACCTCCCGGCTGTCGGGGACCACCCTGACGCTGGATAGGGACGGTGGGCTGCACCTCGACGTCTTCGGCGCTCAGGCATCGAGCCTGGTCGGGGTGTGGCTGGTCCCCGGTCCCGTCCTGCTCGGCGCGCCGCCGACGGATTCCGAGGGCCGGAGCTCGGGCACGTTCGCTCTGCCACCGACCACGGCACTGGGAGAGGCCACGCTCCAGGTGCGGATCCCACGTGCCGACGGGACGCTGGCCACGCTGGCATTGGGGGTCCTCATCGAGCAGCCTACGGTGGGCTTCCCCGACCTCGACCCCGACGCGTTCCATGCCCCGTCGATCCGCCGAATGGTGGCGCTGGGCATCACCACCGGCTATCAGGACGGAACCTTCCGGCCGTCGCTGGCGGTCACCCGCGGCCAGATGGCGTCGTTCCTGGCCCGTGCACTGCACCTCGGCCTCGATGACGAGGACACCGCCGGGTCCACCACGGGACCAGCCACCGCAGCGTTCATCGACACGGTCGGCACCACCCATGCCGCGGCGATCGACGCGGTGCACGCCGCAGGCATCGCCGGCGGGTTCCCGGACGGGACCTACCGCCCTGGAGAGGCGGTCACCCGCGGCCAGATGGCGACGTTCCTCGCCCGCGCGGCCGGACTGGACATCGACCACGATGCCGGGCCGGCGGTCTCCGAGGCGTGGCCGTTCACGGACATCGCGGGCACGACCCACGCGGCCGCGATCCTGGCGGTGCAGGACGCCGGGATCGCCCGGGGCTACTCCGGCGGGACGTTCTCTCCGGGTGCGCCGATCACGCGGGCACAGATGGCGAGCTTCCTGATGCGCATGCTCGACCACGTCGATCACGCCGCCGACGAACTCGCTCAGACGGCCGCCCGCCGGACCGTCACCCGGTAGGGCAAGCCAGCCATCCGAACCCGGGCACCGGCGCTGGTTGTCCCGACACGCCGCGTGCTGGTCACCGATCACCCGGGCGGACGCCCGCGGACTCGAGCAGGTCGTCACCGGCGATCCGCCCAACGCGACTCCGTGGGATCCTGCTCGGTCATCGCCACCGTGCGAGGTGCTCGAGCACGACCTCGGAGGGCGTGAGGGCCGTGTCCGCCGCCTCTCGGCGGTGCACGTCAGGATCTGCGAGGAAGCGGCGCACCACTTCGGGAACGAAGCCACCCACCACCACGTTCTCCCCCACGCCGTCGAGCCGTTCGGTCGCCCCGCGCCAGAGCAGCGCGGGTACCCCGAGCAGCGCGCACTCCTCCTGGATCGACCCGCCGTCGGTGATCACGAACGGCGCCGCGCGCAGCATCGCCACGAACTGCCCGTGGGGGACGAGTCCCACCATCTCCACACCCGCCGCCCGTAGCCGCCGGTCGTGACCACGACGTGCCAACACCTCGGTGGTCGGACCGTGCTGCACGAAACGCACCGGCCGCTCGGCGGCGATGCGCTCTACGACGGCCACCAACTGTTCGACCCGGTCGCGGCGGTTGAGGTTCTCCACCCGGTGCATGGTCACGATCGCCGGCCCGGTGCCGGGTACCTCGTCGGCTGCCGCCAGTTCATGATGCAGCGCCTCCACCACCGTGTTGCCCGGAAGGCGCACGACCTCGCCCCGCACCCGCATGCGCCGTAGGTTGGCCACCGAGGAGTCGTCGGGTGCGAACAGCAGCGTGGCCAGGCGCATAACCACGATGCGGATCATCTCCTCGGGGAACGGGTGCAACAAGCGTCCTGAGCGCAACCCCGCCTCGAGGTGCGCCACCTTCAGTCCGGCCCGCCGGGCCATCAGCGCACTGAGCAGCGTGGAGGGCGTGTCGCCGTGCACGACACACACCCCACCCTGTCCGCCGAACACCTCGCGCCGTAGCCGGCGACCCGCGAGCAGTTTGGCCAGCAGCTTCAGCGACCAGATGGCCGCCTGTCCGATGCGGGTGATGTCCGCTCCCGCGGCCAGGACATGGTCGGGATCGCGCACCCCGAGTTCCTCGCGCAAACCCACCGACAACGCCGCGTGTTGACCCGAGTCGATGAGGCGGTAGGGCACCTCACGCGCGTCGAGCAGGCGGAGCAACGGCGCGGTCTTGATGTACTGCGCCTTGGTGCCGAGGAACACGTGGATCACGCCGGCGACTCCTACCTCGTCGATGGTGGTGAACCGGACCTCAGCGCACGGTAGGCGCCTGCGACCGTCTTGGGAGACCCAAGGACCCCACGGGTTCCCCCCGCCGATCGCGAGGCCCGAGACGCCGCCGCTGCAGGGCCCCGAACGGTCGGGCGACCACCGGGATATCCTCTGCGTCCTCCGATCCCGGGGACCGCTCGAGACGTCGGGTCTCGGACGTGCGGTGGGCGGGAGATCCAGGTGTCCGAGTCGACTTCGCCGTCCCCGATTCACTCCACGAACTCCACGACCCATCTCCAGCAGCGCACCCTGCGGGTGCTGATCGCCAGCCAGGTGCTGGGTGGGATCGGGGTCGGCTCGGGCATCGCGGTGGTGGGACTGCTCGCCTACGAACTGTCGGGGACCGAGTCGCTGTCCGGGGTGTCGGCGACCGCATCGACACTCGGCGCAGCCGGAGCGTCCGTGTTCATCGCGCTGCTGGCCGTGCGCCGCGGCCGCCGGCCGGGGCTCGTGCTCGGCTATCTGGTCGGTGCGGCCGGAGCAGCGCTCGCGGTGGTCGCCGCGGTGCTCGACGCGTTCTGGCTGCACGTGCTCGCCTCAGCCGCCTTCGGCGCGGCGAGTGCCTCCAACCTGCAGGCACGGTACGCCGCCACCGACCTCGCCGAGCCCGATCGCCGGGCCCGGACCCTGTCCACCGTCGTGTGGGCGACCACCGTCGGAGCGGTGCTCGGACCCAACCTGACCGGTCCGGGAGGACAGATCGCCGAGGCCGTCTCCCTACCGCCGCTGGCCGGCGCCTACGTCTTCTCCCTGGCGGCGTTCCTGGCGGCCGCAACGGTCCAGGCGGTAGGACTTCGGCCCGATCCGCTGCTCACGGCCCGGGCCACCCGAGGGCTGCCGACGCCAGCCGCGCTGGGGCCTGGGCGCGAGCGGGGGGCCACCGGCCCGCCACCACCTCGACGTCGAGGTGGTCTGGCCACCATCCGCGCCATCCCGGCGGCGATGACCGCCCTGGTGGCGATCGCGACCGCGCACGGGGTGATGGTCGGCATCATGGTGATGACCCCGGTGCACCTCGAGCACCACGGCGCCGCCCTGCGACTCGTCGGGCTCACCATCAGCCTGCACATCGCGGGGATGTACGCGCTCAGCCCGGTGATGGGATGGCTCGCCGACCGCTACGGGCGCCGGCGGGTGCTGTGGAGCGGGCTGGTACAACTGGCCGCGGCCGCGCTGCTGGCGGCACTGGCCGATCCGACCGGGCCGATCGCCTTCCAGGGCGGGCTGGTGCTGCTGGGCACCGGCTGGTCGGCCTGCCTGGTTTCCGCCTCCACCCTGCTCACCGAGGTCGTCCCGGTGGAGGAGCGCCCGGCGGCGCAGGGGGCCAGCGACCTGGTCATGCACCTGGCGGGTGGGGTCGCTGGCATCATCGCCGGGGTGGTCCTGGCCGTCGGCAGCTTCCCGGGGCTGGCGCTGAGCGCACTGGCGGCCTTGGGGGTGCCGGCCTGGCGGCTGGCTCGGCACGGACAGGGCCTGCTGCGGGTGCCGGTCGCCGAGGGCTGAACCGAACGTGCCCCGGTCGGCGGGGCCGGCGACCGTCCGATCGACACGAACCGCGCTGTGTGACACGACGTTGTCCACAGCCGCGGGCCGGTCCAGGTCGACGAGGTCGCGGGCAGTTCGTAGGGTCGACGCCGCTGGGGCTGACCGGGGTCCCGATCCTGGCAGCTGTCGCGGTGAGGTGTCATCATGGGTGAGCAACGAAGCGAGGTGGAGCACCTGCTCCGCCTCTTCGCGAGCGTCACCGACGAGAGGGCCGCGGGAACCATGCGGGAGCTGTTCGAGGAACACGTACCGGTCACGGCGATCCTCGCACGGCTCGATCAGCAGGACGCGATGCTACGCGAGCACAGCCGG
>SLLJ01000390.1 GCA_007134165.1 Nitriliruptoraceae bacterium
ACTCAGGGGCGATCCTACGTCCAGCAGCGCACGCGGGCATTGGTCAGCAGACCCGCTGGACGGTGACGCTGGCCAGCATCCCCACCAACTCACGGACCCGCCGATCCACCGGGACCGGGACACCCGGATCGTGCGAGCCGACCACCGCGACGTCATCCAGGCACTGGCGGAACACCAGCCGACTGCGGTTGACGTGGAACTTCGAGGTCGCCACCACCACTGTGTCCCAGCCGTGCTGCCCGGCCAGACTGGCCATCCCCCGCGCCTCCCCGATGGTGGTGTTCGGCTCGGGATGCAGGCAGAACGCATCGAGGTCGCACACCAGCCCGTCACGCTGCCCCACACCGATCGAACCCGCCGAGAGCACCAGATGCGCCTCGTGCGCCGCAGCGATGTCACGGGCGAGCTGCACCCGGGCAGCACTCCCACCGAGTGCCACGACCGCGTCGACCTCGGCCGGCAGTTCGTCGTCGCGGGGAATGCCCGCCCACCCCGACACTCCGGCCAGCACCACGACGATCAGCAGCACCGCCACGCCGAAGCGGCGCACCCCTCGCGCGACCACCTGAACCTGCCCGACCACCTCACGCTCCTGACCGGCCGGCCCGCCACGACACCGGCACCCGCACCCCTGGCAGGCTACTGCGCCACCCACGTGCCCCGGTCAGTGCCCGAGGGGACCCAGGTCACCCGGCTGATTGCCGGTCAGCGGATTCGGACGGAGCTGAGCGGTGGTGAGGCCTCCGCGTCGAGCCGTCGATGCCAGCGGTGCGTCGGAGAGTCGGCGTCGGCGTCACGCGGACGAGCGTTGCCCGACGTCGGCAGCCAGCACCTCGAGGTCGACGAGGTGTCGGTGCGCCCAGCGGCTCGCAGGGATGCCGTCGCGGTGCACCGGCTCCGGGCACCAGTACCGCGGTGAGGACTGGCCGGATGTCAAGGGTGTCAAGGGCCAGTGGGACGACGACCGCCGCGGCCCGACCGGTGGTGGGTGATCTCTCGGACGCCGCCAACCCGTCGGTGCCGCACACCGCTGCCTTCCGCCCGTGAGCAGAACAGCACCCGTACCCTGTTCGACCGTGCCCCTGACGCCGGTCTGGCGTCGGGCCACCCGTCCGCCGAGCACGTCGGCAGGAGACCACATGCGCCCGGAAGGCCGACACCCCTCACCTGAAGGTCCCCAGACCCCCGGCACCTCGGCCTCCGGGGGCACCGACGGCAGCCACGGGTCGAGCACCCGCGCGACTCCCAACCTGCGGGCGGCGGCCCTGACCGCCCTTGCAACCGTGGTTCCGGTCCTGCTGCTGGTCCTGCTCGTGCGCGACGGCCTCGGCTGGGACTTCGAGCTCGCGACCCGGGCGCCACTGGCCGCCGATCGTGTGCGAGGGCCTCGCTACGGCGGCTGGCTGGGTTCGTTCGGCGTCATCGGGTGGGCGATGGCCGCAGCGATCAGCGGGTTCGCGGCCGGCGAAGCCAGATCACGCCGCGGGCTCGAGCGCGGCGGCACCGCCCGCTTCCTGCTGGCCAGCGCTGCGCTGTCCGCCCTGCTCATGGTCGACGACCTGTTCCTGCTGCACAGCACCGTCCTGCCCGGATTCTTCGGGATCCCGAAGCCGGCGGTCCTGCTGGCGCTGATCGTGGTGACCGTCGCCTGGGCGGCGACCTTCCGCCGGCGCCTGCTGGCCGACCCCGACCGGGTCATCCTCGCCTGGGCACTGGCGTGGTACGGCCTCGCACTGACGATCGACACGTTCGGCGGCGCGATCGGCTGGGGTGGTGTGCGTGAGGAGATCGCCAAGCTCGTGGGGGTGTTGGCCTGGCTGGTCTTCCACTGGCGCGTGGCACTGCGTTCCGTGCGTCAGGGCGGTGCCTGAGCACGCGCGCCTGGCCGCCGACGCCGGTACGGCTCGGCACGGAGAGCCCAGCAGCTGAGCTGCGGCGGCTTCAGCAGCCCGAGCGACCGGGCGGCCGAAGCGTCCTGAGCAACCTGTCCAGGCGGACGAAGCGGCCGGAGCAACCGCAGCGGACGGGCGACTGGAGCCACAGCAACCCCGCCCGCAGCAGAACGACCCGCCCGATGCGCTCGGGCGGGTCGTCCTGGAGGCGCGTGGGGTGGATCAGATCTCGACGCGGCTGCGCTCACGGTTGCGTGCTCCGAGGACCGCAGCAGCACCGAGGCCGATCAGCAGCAGCGCCAGGAGCAGGTAGCTCGTGGTCTGCAGACCGGTACGGCTGAGCTCGTCCGGCGACGCCGCGGCAGCGGCCTGGTCGGCCTCCGTCGTGCCATCGACAACGTCGGTGGCGACGTCGTCGCCGTCTGTCTCCTCGATCTCGTCCCCGACATCGGTCCCGTCGTCTGGGTCGGGGGCCGGGTCGGTCACGCCGCCCAGATCAACCGTGATCAACGTGGAGGTGACACCCGAGATCACACCGCCGACCACCACCTCGATGCTGGTGCCCGCCGGCATGTCAGCCGGGATCACGAACGTGAACTGTGCCTCACCGTTGGAATCAGCGACCACCGAACCCGACGCGAAGACACCCCCGTTGGAGGCCTCCCAGTTGAGGGTCTCGCCCGGGGCGGCACCCACCACCATGACGGTGACCGTGTCGCCCGCCAGCGGGTTCTCGGGCACCGCAGTCACCCGGTAGGTCTGCCCCGGCGGGTACTGCGCAAGCGCCATCGTCGCCGTCGCCACGATGAGCAACGACACGATCGCGAGAACGTGCATCGAACGACGAAGTGCTACTGCCATGGTTCGTCTCCTCTGAAGCCCCTCATCCGGATGGGACCGGATCTGTGGAGGCAGACACTACTGCGCTACATCGGGTTGCGTGCTGCTGGCCGCTCCTGCGAGCAGGTGACGGGCCGTCCTGACGTGCCACCTCGACCAAGGCGCGGTGACACGTCGGACCCTGCATCCGCTCCGTCCGGTGTTCAACCGCTTGCCGGGGGATAGGGATCGCCGTTGACCGCCATCAAGCAGCTATCGGCATCGAAGCTCACGTCCAGACGCACCCAGTTCCCTTCGAAGCGGTAGAACAGGGCGTAGTCACCTTCGTCGTAGGTGTACGGGCCAGGCAGCCCTTCGCAGCCAGCCCGCGACCAGTGGGATGCTGCGGCGCCGGCCGCACCCAGACGAAGATCCGTACCGTCGGGCCACCGCAGCACGATCGCTTCGGCGTCGGTGGCGTTGAGAGTGGTCTGCGACATCCCGTCTTCGACGCGCACCGGGATCCGCCAGAATCCGCCGATCTCGTCGAAGTCGACCATCGTGACATCACTGCTGGAGGTCGTGGTGGTCATGACCATCTCCGGATCGACCGGTGGCAGCACATCCGAGATCGGGAACAGTCCCAGATCCAGGTTCGTGTCGGCCGTGACCTCGACGGTGACCGCAGGACCGAGGAACTGCGCAGCACCCTCGGCATTCACGGCCGTCAAGGTGTAGGTGCCGGTCCGCACCTCGAACTCGTAGACACCATCGGTGTCAGCAGTGGTGGTCGCGGTCGGCTCACCGGAAACGACCTCACCAGCGAACAGCGACACCCTGGCTTCGGGAAGCGGGGTCCCAGGCACCGTCGGAGCCACCTCACTGACATCGGCCACGATGCCCGACAGCGTTGCCATCACGATGGGGTCGATGAAACGACCATTCCACAGGCCGACCGAGTCGAGCACAGGTGCTGAGCGCATGACGAACGCCGCCATCGCCTGGCGGGTCACGGGCAGACCGGGGCCGTAGGAGCCGTCGGCGAAGCCGGTCACGATGCCAAGCGCCTGCAGCGCGAGCACGTTGCCACGGTGCACCTCGGCGATGTCATCGAGGTCGGTGAACGGCTCACCCTCGAAGTCCGCGATCGCCTGGTCGAAGACCGAGGGATCGACGCCGAGTTCGAGGTGCGCCCGAGCGATGAACGACGCCATCGCCTGACGGGTGACGTTGCCGCCCGGGTCGTAGGTCGTCGGGGTCACACCCGTGGTGATCCCCCGCTCGAACAACCAGTTGATGGCGTTGCGCTGCGCCTCGGGCACGCCCCGGTCAAGGTCCTCGAACGGACCGTCCGCAGCCTCGGGGATCACGGTGTCACCGTTCTCCGCCTGGGTGAGCATACGAGCAATGAACAGCGCCATCTGCTGCCGGGTCACGTTGGCGCCCGGAGCGAAGTTGGGAACGTCGTCGACACCAACCGTGATGCCGAACGCCGCCATGCAGTCGACATTGGCACGGTGCACCTCCGCGATCCGGTCTGCATCCGCAAACCCGAAGTCGGGTGCGTCCTCGCAGACGGCGGAGGTATCCACGACAGCAGAAGCGATTCCAGCAGGCATGAGCGCCAG
>SLLJ01000052.1 GCA_007134165.1 Nitriliruptoraceae bacterium
CCTGAACCTGAGCCCGAACCCGAGCCTGAACCCGAGCCTGAACCCGAGCCGCAGTTCCCGCCCGGCGAGGTAACGGTGCAGGTGCTCAACGGAAACCCAGCTGGCGACGGCTCCGCGTCACGGGCCGTGGCGCAGCAACTGCGCGACGCGGACTACCGGGTGATTGCCGAGAACCGCGCCCGGGCGACGACGTCATCCTCGGTGCAGTACACCGCCGGGTACGACGCGCAGGCACGGCAGGTTGCCGAAGAGATCGGCGTGACCGATGTTCGCCAACAGACCAACCTGTCGACCCAGGTGATGGTCCACGTGGTGATCGGCTCCGACCGCGGGTGATTCAGGAGCCCTGCAGCAGCTGCAACTTCTCGAGGATCGTCTGGCGGCGTCGCTCCTCCTCCTCGGGGTCGGTCTCGAGCACGTCCTGCAGGACCTGCGAGAGCGACAGCGGGGAGAAGGGTTTGGTGATGTACTCAGCGGCGCCGCGCGACCAGCCCCGGATCTGATCCTGATCCTGCACCTTCGCGGTCAACATGACCACGGGGATGTCGGCGACTTCCTTGTCAGCCTTGAGCTGCTCGAGGACCTGCCAACCGTCCATTCGGGGCATCATGACGTCGAGCAGGACCGCGTCGGGGCGCTCGGTGCGCACCAGTTGCAGGGCGTCTTCGCCGTTGCTGGCCTCGAGCACCTCGAAGCCCTCGAATTCGAGGTTGACCCGGCACAGCAGGAGGACGTCGGGCTCGTCGTCCACGACGAGAATCCGCTTGCGGTCGGTCATGGGGGAACCTTCCCTGGCTCGCCGGAGGGCGTCTGCAGCGCTCATCGCTGCCAGTATCGCCGACCGCGGCGCGCTCTGCAGGCCCGGGGCCGTCCCCCGGCATCAGCGAGGTGCCCGATCGGCCATCGGTGGGCGCTCACCGTGCGTCACGATGTGGGACAACAGCTCCAGTCGGCCGTCCTCGTCGCGCCGCGGCTGGAGCAGTTCGGTGCCCAGTGCGTCGGTGAGCGCGAGTCGTCCCTGCCGCGAGAGCCGGTCCAGCGCGACGTGCAGGATCTCGGCGGCCATTCGGCCCAGGGCATCCAGGCTCTGGTGGTCGTGGATGCGTCGGCCGAGGTCGACCTGGGTGATGGCATCGGCGCCGTAGCGGTCAAGGATGTCGACGAGCATGGCCAGCTCGATGCCGTACCCGCGCACGAACGGCAGCGACTCCAGCAGGTGACGTCGCCCGGCGATCTCGCCCGACAGCGGCTGGGCCAGCCAGCTCAGCTCGGGCCAGAACGCGCTGATCAGCGGCCGGGCGAGCAGCTCGGTGACCCGTCCGCCCCCCGAGGCCTGGTCGGTCGCGCCCACGTGCAGCGGCCGGTCGTAGGTGGCCTTGACGAAGGCGACGGACGGGTCGGTCAGCAGCGGCCCGAGCAGCCCGACCACGAACCGCGGGCCGATGTCGCGGATGTCGGCGTCGACGAACACCAGCAGATCGCTGGAGGTCGCCGCCAGGCCCTTCCACATCGCCTCGCCCTTGCCCGGGACACTGCCGGCTCCGGGTAGCACCTCCGACTGACGCACGACCTGGGCGCCGGCCTGCTGCGCGAGCTGTCCGGTGCCGTCGGTCGAGTCGGCGTCGACGACCAGCACCTCGTCGAGCAGCCCGATCTCGTCACGCAGATGCCGGGCCAGCGTGCCGGCCACGTGGCCCACGGTCGGCGCTTCGTTACGGGCGGGGATGACCACCGCAGCCGTCAGTCCCAACTCGCGCTTTCGGCGGGCGAGTTCGCGGCCGTCGAACTCGGTGTGGTGGCGGGTGCGGGCCCGGAAGCGCGCACGGGTCGACTCGGTCACGGTGCTGGCCTCGGGGCTCGGATTGAGGGGCGATCATGCCCGATGAACCTTTTCGTTGCCGTTCGCGCGGTGGGCTGGCATGCTTCGCGCACTGGTGCTCATCCAGAGAGGTCGAGGGCTCGGGCCCGCTGAAGCCTCGGCAACCCCGCACCCGGCACGCCGGGTCGGAAGGTGCCAAACCCGGACCCGTCAGGCTGGCGGTGTCGATGAGCGAACGGGCAGGTGCCCGATCCCCCTCACGACCGGCCTCCCGACGGGGAGGCCGTCGGACCCCTCCGGTGGTCTCCGACCGGTCGGCCGCGATCTGCGCCGACGGGAACGATGAGGACAGGAGATCGAGATGCACGCCCAACGTGCCCCCTCTGGCCCGCTTGCTGCTCCGGCCGCCGACCGCTTGACCCCGACCGTCACCGGACTGCGTTGCCGCGAGTGCGGCGCGCCCGAACCAGTCGGCGCCCTCTATGTGTGCAGCAGGTGTCTCGGCCCCCTCGAGGTGATCTACGACCCGGCCGTCACCGCGCGGGTGACTCGGGCACGCATCGAGGCCGGCCCGCGGTCGCTGTGGCGCTACGCCGACCTGCTGCCGGTGCTCGGGACCGACCCCGAGCACCGTGTTGACCTCGGCGCGGGACTCACCCCGCTGCGGCCTGCCCCGCGGCTGGCCGCAGTGCTCGGGCTCGGCGAGTTGTGGCTCAAGGACGACACGCGCAACCCGTCGGGCTCGTTCAAGGATCGAGTGGTCAGCGTCGCGCTGTCTGCGGCGCGGGCGCTGGGGTTCACCACCGTGGCCTGCGCGTCGACTGGCAACCTCGCCAACGCGGTCGCCGCCCATGCGGCTGCGAGCGGGCTGGACGCCTACGTGTTCATCCCCGAGGACCTCGAGGTGGGCAAGATCGTGGCTTCGGCGGTGTACGGCGCCGAGGTGGTGGCCGTGCGCGGCACCTACGACCAGGTCAACCGCCTGTGCAGCGAGCTCGCCGAGCGCGAGGAGTGGGGGTTCGTCAACATCAACCTGCGCCCGTTCTACGCCGAGGGTTCCAAGACCATCGGGTTCGAGATCGCCGAACAACTCGGCTGGACGCTGCCCGACCACGTCGTGTTGCCGGTTGCCTCCGGGTCCATGCTCACCAAGGTCCACCGCGCCTTCGGCGAGTTGCGCGCCCACGGACTGGTGGAGGGTGGGGTGCCGCGGATCTCGGGTGCGCAGGCCACCGGGTGCTCGCCGGTTGCTGCCGCCTTCGACCGAGGTGATGGCGAGGTCGTGCCCCAGCGGCCCGACACCATCGCCCGTTCACTGGCGATCGGCGACCCGGCCGACGGCCGCTATGCGCTGCGAGTGGCCGCCGAGACCGGCGGGGCCATCGGGCACGTCTCCGACGCCGAGGTGGTGGCTGGCATCGGCCTGCTCGCCCGCACCGAGGGAGTGTTCGCCGAGACCGCCGGGGGTGTGACCGTGGCCACGCTCGCTGCGCTTGCCCGGCAAGGAGTGGTCGGCCGCGACGAGCGGGTCGTGGCGATGATCTCCGGGGACGGCTACAAGACCGTGGACGTGCTCACCGACACGGTCGGGCCGTCGCTACGCACCGGGCCGTCGCTGCGCGATTGGCGCACGGCACGGGCGGCTCGGGAGTGACCCGAGGGCTGGCCGGGGCGCGCCGGGCTGGTGGGTTCAGCCCGCCTCGCGTCGGCGGGGCAGCACCTCGACGTCCAGCCAGCGGCTGAGCAGCGCCGCGCCGACGCTGCGGTGGTAGCGCTCACGGCGCTCGGCCTCGGCGAGCAGGGTGTCGGCGTCCTGCCCGGCGCGGGCAAGCAGCGCCTCGAGCACGGTGCTCCACTCGGCGAGTTGCGCGGAGCTGACCTCCGGATGGAACTGCACGGCATGCGCACTGCCGCAGCGCCAGGCAGACACACCCTCACTCCCGGCCAGCAGTGGGACCGCGCCCGCGGGCAGCGTGGCCACCTCGTCTTCGTGCGAGAACAGCATCGCCGCCCCGTCGGGCCAGCCGGCCGCCACGGCATCGGTGTGCCCGGCCTGGGTGCGGGTCAGCGGCAGGTAGCCGATCTCGGGGACCTCTCGACGCACCACCGCACCGCCGAGCGCGGTCGCCAGCAGTTGGGCCCCCAGGCACACGCCGAACACCGGCACCTCAGCGTCGACCGCGGCGGTGAGCAGGGCGAGCTCGGCGTCCATCCAGGGGTACTCAGCGCGGTCGGGCACGCCCATCGGCCCGCCCAGCACCACCAGTCCGGCGACCTCGTCGGGCGCGGGCAGGTCGTCACCGGCGGCGACGTCGACCAGCCGCCAGGGCAGCTCCGCGCGTTGATCGAGCACCGGGGCGAACGCCGAGGGGCCAGTGGCAGGGTGGTGCTGCAGGACGACGAGCTCGGGCATGGCAGGCTCCCGGAGAGGACGGCCGCTGGGGATCGGGGTCGAGCGTGAGCGGCACGCACGCTACCGCCCGGCCTCAGCGGGCCAGCACCGGCAGCGTGGCCAGATAGCCGACCAGCAGGACGGCACCCTCCCAGCGCTGCACGATCCGGCCCGTGGCCATGAACAGGGTGGCCAGGGCAGCGACCGCGACCATCAGCAGCAGCGCCGGGCCCATCACCGCCGGATCGGCCAGCTGGCCGGGACCGATGAACGCCAGCGTCGCACCGACCGCACCGGCGTTGAACAGGTTGCTGCCGAGCAGGTTTCCGACGATCAGATCCAGCTCGCGTCGGCGGGCGGCCTGCACCGCAGTGGCCAGCTCAGGCAGCGAGGTCCCGATGGCCACGATCGTCAGTCCGACGAAGCCCTCCGAGAGCCCCAGTTCCGCGGCGATCGTCGTGGCCGAGACCACCAGCAGCTGCGCGGCGGCGACCGTGACCGTCAGTCCGATGCCGGTGCGCGCCCATTCCCGAGCCGGTGAGGGCGCGGTGCCCTCGAGGTACTCGGCGACCTCGCTGGTCAGGGCCGCGTCCCCACGCCGGGCCGAGTGTACGATCACCGTCAGCGATCCGAGGAGGACCGCTGCCAGCAGTGCCCCGTCGAGCAGGCTCAGTCCGTCGCGGACCAGCACGGCGAAGAGCAGCACGGCCAGCAGCGACAGTGGGGCCTCCCGGCGCAGCACCGGTGAGACCACCACGATGGGGGTCAGCAGCGCCGCGGTCCCGAGTACGAGGGTGAGGTTGGCGACGTTGGAGCCGATGACGTTGCCGATACCGAGGTCGACCGAGCCCTGCGCGGCGGCCAGCCCGCTGACCACGAGCTCCGGGGCACTGGTGCCGAAGCCGATCACGACCGCCCCGATGACCACCGGGGACAGGCGCAGCACGCCGGCCAGCCGCGCGGCACCGAGGACGAAGTGGTCCGCGGCGAAGGTCAGCGCGACGAGGCCGGCGACGACTCCGGCGATGGCGAGCAGCATGGGGCCACGCTACCTCGCCGGGGGCCGCGGCCGGAGGCTGGTGGTGGCGCTGCTGACTGCGGGACTGCTCGGGGGCGTGTCGGGTGGCTGCCGGGCCGACGAGCCCGTCGATGCGGGCCGAGGTGCGGCCGACACGCTCACCGCCCTCGCCGAAGCGCCCGAGCTCGGGACGCTCCTACCCGAGGACCGTGCCGCGGCGCCCGATGCCCTCCTCATCGAGGACCTGGTGGTCGGCGGCGGCGAGCCCGCGGTTGCCGGGCGGCGCCTGACCGCGCACGTGGCGATCCTGCGGTGGTCGGACGGCGTGGTCGTGCGCGACTCCTGGGCGCGCGGTGCCCCCCTCAGCGTGACGCTGGGGGCCGACGCCCTGATCGCCGGCCTCGAACAGGGCCTGCCCGGGATGCGGGGCGGAGGACGGCGGCTGCTGACCGTGCCGGCCGAGCTCGCCTACGGTGAGCGTGGCGTCGAGGACGTGATCCCACCCGACGAGCCGCTCCTGGTCGTGGTCGATCTGCTCGACGTCACCGACCACGTCCCCGCCGCACCGATCCCCCAGGGCCCGACATGAGCGCTGCACCGCCCCGTCCACATCCCGTCCTCGCACCGCTGCTCGAGCTGGTTGGCACCTGGGAGGGGGAGGGGACCGGCGACTACCCGACGATCGCCTCCTTCCGGTACCGCGAACGGGTGGTGTTCGGGCAGGTCGGTCGCCCCTTCCTCAGCTACGAGCAGCGCACCTGGCACCCGGAGAACGGCACCCCGATGCACGCCGAGTCCGGCTACCTGCGCGTCGTGCCGGACACCATGCCGGCCCGGATCGAGCTCGTGCTGGCCCAGCCGACCGGACTGGTCGAGGTCGACGAGGGCGAACTGCGCGACGGGGTGCTCGACCTGGTCAGCACCGCCGTGGTCGCCACCGGCACCGCCACGCCGGTGGACGCGGTACGCCGCCGGTTGTGGGTCGAAGGCGAGGTCCTGCACGTCGCGCTGTCGATGGCCGCGGGCGGGCTGCCCGAGACCCAACACCTGCGCTCCCGGCTGCGGCGCGTCACGCCAGCTGGGTGAGGATCGGGAATGCCCGGACCTCCCGGTGGCGTTGATCGGCACGACCCGCATGCCCCGATTCCCGACTCGAACCTGCTGCGAGGTGGTTGACATGCCCGACTACACCCTGCGCGTGACCGTTGCCGATGACCTGGAGGCTGCTGAGCCCCGCGTGCGCTCGGCGCTCGCCGAAGAGGGCTTCGGGGTCCTCACCGAGCTCGACGTGGAGCAGACCCTGCGTACCAAGCTCGGGGTGGAGGTCGGTGGCTACCGGGTGCTCGGGGCCTGCAACCCGGGGCTCGCCTACCGCGGGCTGAGTGCCGATCCGGACCTCGGCGCCCTGCTGCCGTGCAACGTGGTGCTGAGGGCCGCCGACGAGGGCCACACCGACGTGCTCGCCGTCGATCCCCACGCGATGATGATGATGTCCGACGCCGCTGAGCTCGGCGCCGTGGCCGACGAGGCCCGCAGCCGGCTCGAGCGTGCGCTGGCTCGGCTGGCCGAGTGAACGCCGCGAGATGAGCCCGTGTCCTCCCCCTCCCAGGAGCTGAAGCACCGATGGACCCCCTGACCGCCCACGCGGAGCGCGAATCCGCCTTCCTCCTCGACGTCCGCGAGCCCCGCGAGTGGCAACTCGGCCACATCGACGGTTCGGTGCACGTGCCGATGGGTGAACTCGCCACCCGCCAGGACGAGCTGCCCACCGACCGGTTGATCATCGCGGTGTGCCGTACCGGCAGCCGCAGCGGCATGGTCACCCGAGCCCTCGAGCAGGCCGGCTACGAGGTCGCCAACCTCGACGGCGGGCTGCGCGCCTGGGTCCGCGAGGGGCTCGATCTCGTCGCCGACACCGGCGAGCAGGGCATGGTCGCTTGATGTACCCCCGCGCCGGCGCGCCCGGCGCCGGACCTACCCCCGACGACGTCCTCGACCACCTGGAGGCAGCGCCATGACCAAGCGACTGATCGTGATCGGCGGTGACGCCGCCGGGATGTCCGCCGCCTCCCAGGCCCGCCGGCTGCAGGGGCCCGACGAGCTCGACATCCTCGCCTTCGAGCGGGGCTCGTACAGTTCGTACGCGGCCTGCGGGATCCCCTACTGGATCGCGGGACTGATCCCGGAGCGCGACCGGCTCATCGCTCGTGCGCCGGAGGTGTTCCGCGCCAAGCAGGCCATCGACCTCAGGATGCACCACGAGGTCGTGGGCATCGACCCTGAGTCCCGCACCGTCACGGTGCGCGACCTCGACGCCGGTGAGCAGCAGGACCACGACTACGACCAGCTGCTCGTCGCCACGGGCGCCACGCCGGTTCGTCCCCCGGTGCCGGGCATCGACGCCGACGGCGTCTTCGGGGTGCAGACCCTCGGTCACGGCCAGCAGCTGCTCGACGCGCTCGAGCAACGCTCGCCGCAGCGCGCGGTGGTCATCGGCGCCGGCTACATCGGCATCGAGATGGCCGAAGCGATGCTGTTGCGCGGGCTCGAGGTCCACGTCGTCGACCTGGCCGAGCAGCCGATGTCCACCCTCGACCCCGAGCTCGGCGGCAAGGTCGCTGACGCGATGCGAGGGATGGGCATCCATTTGCACCTCGGGGTGCCGGTCCAGGGCATCGAGACCGGTGCGGACGGCTTCGTGCGGGCCGTGACCACCCCCCAGGGCACGCTGGAGGCCGATCTCGCCGTGCTCGGGACCGGGACCCGGCCGTTCAGCGATCTGGCCGCGGCGGCAGGGATCCCCATCGGACCGAGCGGAGGCATCGTCACCGATCGGCGGCAGGCGACCCCGGTCGACGGGGTCTGGTCGGCCGGAGACTGCGCCGAGACCTTCCATCGGGTGTCGCGCCAGCCGGTGTCGATTGCGCTGGGCACCATCGCCAACAAGCAGGGCCGCGTCGCCGGGCTGAACCTCGGCGGCAGCTACGGGGCGTTTCCAGGGGTGCTCGGCACCGCAGTCACCAAGGTCTGCGAGGTCGAGATCGCACGCACCGGACTCGGCGAGGCCGCCGCCCGCAGAGCCGGCTTCGAGGTGATCACCGCCAGCATCGACGCGACCACGCGCGCCCACTACTACCCCGATGCCCAGCCGATCACCATCAAGGTCGTCGCCGAGCAGGGCACCGGCCGGCTGATCGGCGCCCAGATCGTGGGGCGTGAGGGTGCCGCCAAGCGCATCGACGTGTTCGCCACCGCGCTGTGGAACGAGATGACGGTCGACGACCTGCTCAACGTCGACCTGTCGTACGCTCCGCCGTTCTCGCCGGTGTGGGACCCCGTGCTGATCGCCGCCCGAAAGGCGGCCGGGGCCCTGCAGCGGTAGGCCGCCGACCCGCGGAGTCCGTCGTGCCCAACCTCGCGTTCGCCGCCGTCCTCGGCGTGCTCATCCTGCTGGTCGCACCGCTGTGGCCGTGGAGCCGGGGCTGGGGCTGGCCGCCGGCCGGCATCCTGGCGATCGGCTTGGTGACGATGCTGCTGTTCTCCTACGCGGTCGTCCCCGAGTAGCTCAACGGCGACCAGCCTTGGCCGCGGCCTTGGCGGCCTGCTTGGCCTCACGGACCTTGGCCAGGCTGTCGGGATCGGTGACATCCGCGATCGACCGGTAGCCATCGAGGCCGTAGTCGCCGGCGGCCTGCTGCCAGCCATCGGGGGTGACGCCGCACTGCTTGCCGAGCAGCGCGAGGAAGATGCTGGCCTTCTGGTCTCCGAAGCCCGGTAGCTGCGTCAGTCGGCGCTTGAGCGCCCGACCGGAGTCCACGTCCTGCCAGATGCGCGCGGCGTCGCCGTCGTAGCCCTCAACGATCGCGGCGGCCAGCGCCTGGATCCGCCCGGCCATCGACCCGGGATAGCGGTGCAGCGCCGGCTTGGTCCGGAACGCCTCTTCGAGTTCCTCGGGGTCCACCGCGGCCACGCGGGCCGGGGTCAGCTCCCCGCCGAGACGCTCGGCGAGCCGGTGCGGCCCGAGGAAGGCGAGCTCCATGGCGATCTGCTGGTCGAGCACCATGCCCACCATCAGCGCGAAGGGGTTGCGCGACAGGAGGGCATCAGCGTCGGGATCGTCGGTGAGCCGGAGCGTGGACACGGCCTTCTCCTGGGCGCCGGGGAGGACCGTGCACGTTACCTCGTCATCGGAGCGGTCAGCCAGAACTCTGCTCCGGGTCGTCGCCGGTCTCGTCGGTCTCGTCGGTCTCGTCGGTCTCGTCGGTCTCGTCGGTCTCGTCGGTCCCGGAGTCGTCGTCGTTGCCGGGGTCGAGCGCGGCGCGCTCGAGAGCGATCAACTCCTCGAGGAAGCGTCGAGCGATGGGCGCGGCGACCTGGCCGCCCGCGCCGCCGTCCTCGACCAGGACGGCGAAGCCCAGCTCGCCGTAGCTGCCGACGAACCACGCGTGCTCGACGCCATCGAGTGCCTGAGCGGTGCCGGTCTTGCCACGGACCTCGGTGGTGTCGGGCAGATCTGCGGCGGTCCCGGTGCCCTCCACCACGACGGCGCGCATCAACTCGCGCAGCGGCTCGAACGCCGCGGCGGCCAGCTGCCGGCTCTCCCCCGGGCCCTCCGCCACGAGCAGGTAGGGCTGGTGCCACACGCCGGTGTTCGAGGCCGCAGCCACGGAAGCCATGTGCAGGACCGAGGCGGTCACCTCGGCTTGGCCGAAGGAGGCGGCGGCCAACGCAGCGAGGTCGGTGGGCGGGGGGAACGAGCCCCCGGCAGCGGTCAGGGGGCTGATCGGCTCCACCCCGAAGCCGAAGCGCGTGGCCGCCTCGGCCATCGCCTCATCGCCGAGCGCTCCCCCGAGTTGCGCGAAGGTGGTGTTGCACGAGCGCGCGAACGCGGTGCGCAGGGTCGTCTCGCCCAGTGCCAGGGTGCCGGCATTGGTGACCTGCAGCCCGCCGACCACGACATCGCCCGGGCAGGCCACCGGGTCTTCGGCACCCAGACCGTCGGCGATCACCGCCTCGGCGGTGACGATCTTGAACGTCGAGCCCGGGGGATAGCGCCCTTCGAAGGCCCGGTTGTACCCCGTCAGCGGGCGGCTCGCGCTGGCCCGGATCGCCCCCGAGGTAGCGTCGACCACCACGACCGCGAGGGTCGCGTCCAGGCCGGCCAGGGCGTTCTCCACCGCCTGCTGAACGGTCACGTCCAGCGTGGTGGTCAGCGGACCCGAGGGCTGCTGCTGGAACGTCCCGAGCTCCGCGCGGACCGCGTTGTCGCTGCCATCACGCAGCACGACCGTGATCAGGTCGCTGCCGGTCAACTCCCGTTCGAACTCGCGCTCGAGGCCGATGCGGCCCACCTCGTCGCCGGCCACGTACGGCTCGCCGAGCCGCTCGAGGTCCTCGGCGGTGGCCTCCTCGACCCGCCCGATGACGTGCAGGGCGAAGTCCTGGGCGTAGGTGGTACGCCCACCCTCGGTCTGGCGCAGGATGCCCCCCGCCTCACGGAGCCGCGACGAGGCGGCATCCGCGGCCGCCTGCGAGACGGTCACCACCGGATAGAACCAGCCGTCGACGAGGTCGTCGCGGGCCAACAGGCGCTCGGCGGTGCTCCCGGATCCCGGCAGGGCCTCCTCGAATGCCTCGACCACGGCGTCGGGGTCGGTCACCGCGCTGGGCTCGAAGCCGAAGATGACCCGCGTACCGCTACCCGCCAGCTCGGTGCCGTCGTGGGCCAGGATCGGCGAGCGCTCGACCGAGGTGGTCTCGAGGTCGAACACGAGCCCCGAGCGCAGCTCGGGGTGGACGCTGGCCGGGGTCCAGCTCGCCGCCCACTGGCCGCGGTCGCGCAGCAGCTCCAGGTCGACCTGCCAGGTCAGCGGCTCGGACTCGGCGAAGGGCAGCGCGAGCGTCACGTGCATCCGGGCGGTGGCCTGGCCGTCGGGGTCCTCGTCCACCGTCCGCACTTCGACCTCGAAGCGGGAGGGCTGCAGCGCATCGCGCAGCTGCTGGTGAACCCCGGTGAACTCGGTCGGGGGGTCGCGCACCAGCGCGGCCATCGCGAGGTGGTCTCCGGCGGTCCACGCTTGCGCGTAGGCCTCGGCGGTCGCGGTGGCGTCGTCGCCGGGTTCGGGCGGCTCGGCGGCATCGTCGCCGCCGCCGAGGGTCGAGTCCAGCAGCAGCCACGCACCCGCCACAACGCCGGCGAGCACGACCAGCGCGGTCGCGGCGGCGAGGAACTGGCGCACGTGCGTCTCCGGTCGGGCAGGTCACGTAGGACGGGCAGCTCGGTTCCGTGGACGGTACCGCGCGGATGGGACGGCACGTCGGGTCAGGCCCTACCCTGCCCCCCGCGTCCCTCACGACCGCGGGAGCGACGATGGCCAGCACGCCACAGCCCACCTCGACGTCCGCTTCGACGTCCGCCTCGACCAGCCAGTCCGAGTTGAATGCCTGGCTCGTCGAGGAACTCTACGAGCAGTTCCGGCGCGATCCGGCCTCGCTGTCTCGCAGTTGGCGGGACTTCTTCGCCGACTACCGCCCCGAGGAGCCCGGTGAACCGGCGGTGAGTGCGCCCGACGGCGGCGAACCCGAACGTGCGGGCAACGGCCGCGCTGCCGCGGCGTCCACGGAGCCGCGGCCCGCGGCATCGTCGTCTGCTGGCACCAGGCCTCCGGGAGACGCACCGTTGGCCGGTGACGACGCGCGGCGGCTGCGCGGCGTCGGGGCCCGCATCGTCGAGAACATGCAGACCTCGCTCGGCGTGCCGACCGCCACCTCCGTGCGTGACGTGCCCGCCAAGCTGCTCGAGGTCAACCGTCGGATCGCCAACAACTACCTGCGCCGTACGCGCGGTGGCAAGGTTTCGTTCACCCACCTGATCGCCTACGCGATGGTTCGTGCCGTACAGGCCGTGCCGGCCATGAAGCGCATCTACGCCGAGACCGCCGAGGGTCGCCCCGCGGTCCTCGAACCCGACCACCTCGGTCTGGGCTTGGCGGTCGACGTCGCCAACGACGACGGGACCCGCGCGCTGCTGGTGCCGGTGATCCAGGACGCCGACACGCTGGACTTTGCTGGCTTCCTCGCGGCCTACGAGGACCGGGTGCGACGGATCCGGCTCGGCAAGCTCTCCCCGGAGTTGTTCGTCGGCACCACCATCACCGTCACCAACCCGGGCACGATCGGCACGGTCCACTCGATCCCGCGGCTGATGTCCGGGCAGGCGGCGATCCTGGGGGTGGGCAGCATCGACTACCCGCCCGGCTACCAGGCGGCTGATCCTCGCACCATCGCCAAGCTCGGCATCTCCAAGGTCGTCACCCTGACCTCGACCTACGACCATCGGGTGATCCAGGGCGCCGAGTCCGGGCTGTACCTCGCCCGCGTCCACGCCCTGCTGCTCGGCGAGGACGGCTTCTACGACGAGGTGTTCCGATCCCTCGGGCTGCCCTACGAGCCCGCCCGCTGGCGGGAGGACCACTCCCACTTCGACGACGAGACCGACCTGCTCACCAAGCAGATGAAGGTCGACCACCTCGTCAACATGTACCGGGTTCGCGGCCACCTCATCGCGGACCTCGATCCACTGCGGCTGAGTCCGCCGGCGATGCACCCGGAGCTCGATCCGACCTACCACGGGCTGTCGATCTGGGACCTCGACCGCGAGTTTGTCACCGACCTCGGGGGCGCGCCCCAGCGCCTTCCGCTGGGAGATCTGCTCAGCACCCTGCGTGACGCCTACTGCCGCACGATCGGGATCGAATACGGCCACGTGCTCGACCCCGAGCAGAAGCAGTGGATCCGTGAGCGCGTCGAGGGCGTCACCGAGGAGTCCTCGCCCGCGGACCAGCGCTGGATACTCGAACGACTCAACGCCGCCGAGGCGTTCGAGTCCTTCCTGCACACCAAGTATGTCGGGCAGAAGCGCTTCGGGCTCGAGGGCGCCGAGTCGCTCATCCCGCTGCTCGACGCCCTGTGCGAGGCCGCCGCCGAGGATCCCGGCGTCAGCGACATCGTCATGGGCATGGCCCACCGCGGCCGGCTCAACGTGCTGTCCAACATCCTGGGCAAGTCCCACGGGCAGATCTTCGGGGAGTTCGAGGGGCACATCGATCCTGACACCGTGCAGGGCTCGGGCGACGTCAAGTACCACCTCGGCACCGACGGCACCTACCGCGCCCGTTCCGGCCACGAGGTCGCGCTGCACCTGCCACCCAACCCCTCACACCTCGAGGCGGTCAACCCGGTGGTCGAGGGGATCGCCCGTGCGATCCAGGACCGCATCGACCGTGATGCCGAGGGCCTGCGTCCGGCACTGCCGCTGCTGATGCACGGCGACGCCGCGTTCGCCGGACAGGGTGTGGTGGTCGAGACCCTGAACCTTTCCCAGTTGCGCGGGTACCGGACCGGCGGCACCGTGCACGTCGTCATCAACAACCAGGTCGGCTTCACCACCGCCCCCGAGGAGTCGCGGTCCTCGTTCTACGCCACTGACGTGGCCAAGACCGTGCAAGCCCCGATCCTGCACGTCAACGGCGACGACCCCGAGGCCGTGGTGCGCGTAGCCCGGCTCGCCTTCGACTACCGCCAGACCTTCCACCGCGACATCGTCATCGACCTGATCTGCTACCGGCGCCACGGCCACAACGAGGCCGACGACCCGTCGTTCACCCAGCCGCGGATGTACGACATCATCGAACGCCGGCGTTCGGTGCGCAAGCTGTACACCGAAGCGCTGGTCCGCCGCGGCGACATCACCATCGACGACGCGGGCGAGTTGCTCGCCGACTACCAGTCCCGGCTCGAGCAGGCCTTCGCCGCCACCCGGCAGGGCGCGCCACCCGAGGAACCTCGCGCGATCCGGCCCGAGGAGCCCCGTGGTCCCATCCCGGCGGTGCCCACCGGCGTGGTGGCCGAACGGCTCGACCACATCGCCCGGGCCCAGTTCGAGGTGCCCCCGGGTTTCACCCGCCACCCGAAGCTCGACCGCATCTTCGCCAAGGCCCGCGCGCGCTACGAGGCCGGCGAAGTCGACTGGGCCCTGGCCGAGACCCTGGCGTTCGGCACGCTGCTGCTCGAGGGCTACGACGTACGGGTTGCCGGACAGGACTCGCGGCGGGGGACGTTCTCGCAGCGCCATGCCGTCCAGGTCGACCACGACACCGGGGTCGAGCACCTGCCGCTGGCCCGCCTCGGTGCCGAGCAGGGTCGCTGGTTCATCTACGACTCACTGCTCAGCGAGTACGCCGCGCTGGGCTTCGAGTACGGCTACTCGGTCACCGCCAATGACACGCTGGTGTGTTGGGAAGCGCAGTTCGGCGACTTCGTCAACGGCGCGCAGATCGTCATCGACCAGTTCATCGTCGCCGCCGAGGACAAGTGGGGGGAGACTTCCGGGCTGGTCCTGCTGCTGCCTCACGGCTTCGAAGGGCAGGGCCCCGAGCACTCCTCGGCCCGCATCGAGCGGTTCCTGATCCTGTCGGCGGAGAACAACCTGCAGGTCGTCAACGCGACCACCTCGGCGCAGTACTTCCATGTGCTGCGCCGTCAGCTGCACCGCGAGGGCCGCAAGCCGCTGGTGGTGTTCACCCCCAAGTCGCTGCTGCGATCGCCCAAGGCCGTGTGCGACCGTTCATCGCTGGTCGAGGGGGCGTTCCGTGAGACCCTCGATGACCCGGCCTTCGTCGCTGGTGACCATGATCCGGCGGAGGTGCGCAGCGTGGTGCTGTGCTCGGGCAAGGTCGCCTACGACGTCATGGCTGCCCGCGATGCCCGGGAGCTTGCGGTGCCGGTGATCCGCCTCGAGCAACTCTACCCGTTCCCTCATGACCAGCTCGGTGTGCTGCTGGGTCGCTATCCCAACGCGAGGGACGTCTGCTGGGTCCAGGAAGAGCCGGAGAACATGGGCCCGTGGGGCTTCGTCGACGGGCGGCTGTGGAACCTGCTCGAGGAGCTCGATGACGGCCGGGGCCTGCGGCACGCCTCGCGGGCCGCGTCGGCGTCGCCGGCTGCCGGGCAGCACGTCGTGCACGTCCAGGAGCACGAGCAGTTGATGGACGACGCGCTCGGGCCGGTGACCGGCTGATCTGCGGAGTGCGACGCGACGGCTGCCGAACCCCCGGAGGTTCGGCAGCCGGGCCGGAGCCGTGGGCGCCGGTCGGGGGTGCGGTCGGGGGGCCGGTCGGGGGTGCGGTGGGCCCAGCCGCCCGCGCAGGGCACTGGTGCTGGTGCTCATGCTGTCCACAGGCTTCACGGCTCTCTGATGGCTTGCCGGCACCGATGCCGGCACCATCTGGGCATGGTGAACCTCCCCACCCCGGCTGTTCAACTGGCTGAGTCGCAGCTCGGCGTCATCGCGCGGAGCCAGCTGCGCCGCTGGATGAGCCCCGGCGCGATCGACGGCCTGCGCAACCGGGGCAGCCTCGAAGGACTCGAGCGCGGGGTC
>SLLJ01000495.1 GCA_007134165.1 Nitriliruptoraceae bacterium
CCGACCAGTTCGCCCGGCTGGTCGAGGATGCCCGCCAAGGACGCATCCGCCCGCGGGTGGCCCGGACCTACCCGCTGACCCAGATCCAAGCCGCTCAGGCGGATCTGGCCGCTGGCGACGATGTCGGCAAGCTCGTGCTGCTGCCCGCCTGAAGCCGGCCGAAAGCGCGACCAAAGCTTCGACAGGCACGGTGGAACCAGTCGACCCAACCAACGCCGCCCCCGACGCCGGAACCAACCGACCCGCCGCACCTGACGCCGCCCCCGGCACAGAACCTGACGCCGCCCCCGAGGACCAGCACTCCACCACGAGGTGACCCCCACCATGACCGAGCTGCACATCGACCACCTGACCAAGCGCTTCGGCCAGACCCTCGCGGTCGACGACCTCAGCTTCACGGTGCGTCCCGGGGTGGTGACCGGCTTCCTCGGCCCCAACGGCGCGGGCAAGTCGACCACGATGCGCGCGCTGCTCGGGCTGATCACGCCTACCTCGGGCACCGCCACCTTCGAGGGTCGCCACTACCGGGAGCTCGACGAACCCGCCCGGCAGGTCGGCTCCCTGCTCGAGGCCGACGCCTTCCATCCGGGCCGCAGCGGTCGCGCCCACCTGCGCATCCTGGCCACCTCGGCCCGCCTGCCCCGGCACCGCGTCGACGAGGTGCTCGAACTGGTCGGCCTGAGCGATGCCGCGGATCGCAGTGCCGGTGGCTACTCGTTGGGGATGCGCCAGCGGTTGGGCCTGGCGGCTGCGCTGCTCGGCGAACCACAGGTGCTGATCCTCGACGAACCGGCCAACGGCCTCGACCCGCAGGGGGTTCGTTGGCTACGTGATCTGCTGCGCCACCGTGCCCAGCACGGCGCGACGGTGCTGGTCTCCAGCCACCTGCTCGCCGAGGTGGCGCTGATCGCCGAGCAGGTCGTGGTGATCCACGAAGGCCGGCTGCTCACCCACGACCGGGTGGATGCGATCACCAACGCCGCCGAGGGCGCGACGGTGCTGGTGCGCACGCCTCAGGGCACCGAACTGCTCGCTGCGCTCACCGCCGCCGGCGCCCAGATCAGTGGCAACGACGACAACGGCCGGCTGCTGGTCCATGCGCTGGATGCGCCCGCCATCGGCCGCATCGCCCGGCTCGAGAACATCGAGTTGCACGAGCTGACTCCGCAGGCCACCAGCCTCGAGGATGCCTTCCTCAAGATGACCAGCTGACCCACGATCGACCCGGAAGGTCCCGTCATGCTCGCCCAGATCCGCTCCGAGATGCAGAAGATCACCAGCGTGCGCACCACTTGGGTGTTCCTGGTCGCCACCGCCGGGTTCGTCGCCCTGATGGTGGGCGTGCAGGCCGCGACCGCCGGCAGCGAGTTCGTCCCGCCGCTGGACGACCCCGGCACGCAGCTCGCCCTGCTGCAGACCGGCTCGATCGCGCCGCTGATCGCGATCGTGTTCGGGTGCCTGGCGGTGACCACCGAGCTGCGCCACCACACGATCGTGGCCACCCTGCTGGTCGAACCCGACCGCGTTCGGGTGCTCGGCGCCAAGGTGGTCGCCACTGCTGTGGCCGGTGCGGTGCTGGCCACGGTCGCGGTGGGCCTGGCCGTCGGCGGCACGCTGGCCATCCTGGCCCTGACCTCGACGCCGGTGCTGGTCGCCAACGTCGAGGTGGCAGCCTCCGCAGCCGGCACCGTCGGTGGGGCGGCGCTCGGGGCGGTGTTCGGGCTGGGTGTGGGCGGCATCGTGCGCAACCAGGCGCTGGCAGTGGGCACCGTGCTGGTGCTGCTGCTCGCAATCGAGCCGCTGATCGGCACGCTGGTGCCCGAGACGGCCACTTGGATGCCCGCCAGTCTGATCGCGCTGCTGGGTGGCGCCGAGTCTCCTGACCAGTACGCCTGGTGGCTGCTGGCCGCGGCCCTGGCTGGCTACGCCGCCGTGGCGACCGTCGGCGCGGCGCTGACCCTGCGGCGGGCCGACATCACCTGACGTTTGGTCAGATCGCGCTGGAAGGGACGCCAGCGAGCACCGCGAAGGCGATGCCGAGGTTGGCGAGGCTGGTCACCGAGGCGGTCAGGACCGTGCGGGTCTGGCGGCACAGCGTGTCGGAGATCTCCCAGCGGAACTCGGCTCGTCCCTCCGTCTGGGTGCGTTGGACCTTGAGTACGAGCCGCTCGAGCGAAGCGTCGAACTCGACCTTGCGGGCCGCAGCTTGCGCCTCGTGGCGTTCATCGTCGGTCTGGATCTGGGTCTGGAGGGCGTCGCGGTGCGATGGTGAGTTCGGCGACGCGGGCCTTGAGCTTGACATCGAGGGATTCGCGGTCAGCGTCGCGTGCTGCCTCATCGCGTTCGCGCGACATCGCAAGGCTGGTGTCGAGGTGGTCGCGCGAGTTGTTGTCGGTGGCCGGGATCGGGAGCGGTGGCCGGGATCGGGAGCAGTGGCCGGGATCGGGAGCGGTGGCCGGGATCGGGAGCAGTGGCCGGGATCGGGAGCAGTGGCCGCTAGCAGCCGGGCAGGACGGCCAGCGACGGCTGCGGACAAGGGCGCAAGCGACGGCTGCCGATCCTTCGTGGCTCCGGCAGCCGGGCCGAATGCAGCCGAGGCGCCAGTTCGTGCGTGCGCCGGTGGGGGCGGGGCGCTGCCACGGCATGCGGACGCCTGGCGCGTTGGATGCCGGCTGCCGACCTTCAGCGCCGAGAAGAGCTCCCGCGGCAGCGGTGTTGGTTGCGCTGACGCGCAATGACGTGCGATGAGCGCTCCAAAGCGCTTCCGCGGCAGCGCCTACGTGCGCTACACGTGTCCGTTCGTGCGACTGGCGTACGAATGCGGGGAGGCGGGATGCTGCTCACGGATGTGGCGTACCCAGGCGGTCACCCGTGTCCGTCTGGGTACGCCGCATCCTCCACGCTGGAACATGCGGCGTAGGGAGCCGGTCACCGGTGACCGCCTGGGTACGCCGCATCCCCGGCGGTCCCCGTTGGCCGGCACGTCCCGAACGATGGACGCACACCGTGGGACCCACACCGCACGGCAGCGCTGCCGCGGAAGCGCCTCGCAGCGCTGCACGCTCAGCGGGAACGTTCAACGCACGGCAGCGCTTCCGCGGAAGCGTTCTACCGGGTTGTTGACGCCGCCTACGAACGCCGCAGCCTCGCGGTCACCTCCAACCTGCACCCCTCAGGCTTCGACACCATCATGCCCAAAACCCTGGCGACCGCCACCGTGGACCGCCTCCTGCACCACGCCCACGTCGTGCTCACCGAGGGCGCCTCCCACCGGCTGGCCCAAGCCACCGCCGGCCACGGAGTCACCCGCTGACCTGACCCCCCAACCAGACCAGCCGACCGCCAGCCACGACATCCCCCGACCGCCCACGGGGAGATCAGATGTCCGCCAGCACGGACACCAACCGGCCGCCCACAGGGAAGTCCCGATGGCCCTTGACAGCTCATGCCGATCGCCCGCGCAAACCGAACTGCGCTGGCGTACCCCACCTCTGACTGGGACGTCCGAGGTTTGGTTGCTGCACCGCGTTGGTGCCAAGCGGTCCGACGCGGGTCCGACGCCGTCGTGGTCGGCGAACCGTACGGTCATATGGCTCTCGAACCGGGCGGGGACGTCAGTAGGGCGCATGGCACGTGCGACCGGGGGGAGTGGGCGCCGGGTCGGGGGAGTGGGCGCCGGGTCAAGCCTCCTGAGCCGCGACTCGATCGACGGTCACGAGCAGCCCGGGAGGACCGTTCTCGTGGCGGTGTACGTCCTCGTAGTCGACGGTCTGGTGGGTCAGTTCGCCATCGTTGTGGGTTCGGCGGTTCACACCATGTCCTCACTGTCCTCGCCACCTGGGATGACGCGGATTCTGTCTGACCTCCATTCGCGTTCCTCGTCCGGTTCATTCAGGGAGAAGAGCACGGTCGCGTCGACGATCTCGTCGTCAGCAACGACGACGATGAGGGGCTGATCGACGATCTGGCCGAGGAGCAAGAACCGATCGCGGTGGTCGATCAACTGAGCGATGACGTTGTCCGCCTCGACAGCCTGGTGTCATGCGACACGTGGACGTCAGCAGAGTGGATGGCGCGTGCGGCCATCATTGATGGAACGTCCCGGCCGAGTCGTGGCAGCCTGTGCGGAGCGAACCGGTCCCCAGCGTGGCGGCAGCCGCGACGGATACCCGGGAGCAAGGGTCGCCCTCTCGGGACGGAATGCGCTTGGCGATCCTGGCCCAGGTTCAGTCGCCCTGGAAGATGCTGCCGCAGCCCTCCCGCCGGCCACTTCCCGTGCAGCCTCGCTGACCTTGACCAGCC
>SLLJ01000004.1 GCA_007134165.1 Nitriliruptoraceae bacterium
CTGCCGCCGTCGTCGTCGCCGACCTCGATACAGGTCTGCCGCCCGGAAACCACCGTGACCGGCACGCCGTCCACCGTTACGAAGACCTTACGTCCCGTCATGGTGCAGGCAGCCACACCGAGGAGAACAAGGACCACGAACGCCCGCTGCATGTCCCCCTCCCCCGGGATCCGTCGAGCCACCGAGCCGGCTAGCCCTGCCACCGGAGACGCTCCCGGCCGTAGGCCCGGAGATGGTCATCCGAACGATATCGGAACAACCGCCGCAGCGACCTGGCGGATCCGGGCGTTGCAAGTAGGTCGCCAGCGGGTCTCGCGGTAGATGCTCATGGCTTCAGGTTGAGGCCGGCCGTGGCCCAGAGGGCAGGTCAGGTGACGGCCGGTTCGGGGAAGGTCAGCGTGGAAGCGGCGGGATCGATGCGCAGCTTCGTTCCCTGGGGCACGGTCCAGATGGGGTCGGTGTGGCCGAAGTCAACGTTGGTCACCACCGGCAGATCGTCGAGGCCCTCCTCGTCGCGGACCACGCGCAGGATGGCGTCGTCGTAGGCGAGGTGTTCATCGACCGGCAGGTCGGCGCCACCCGGACGGCCGAACACGAGTCCCGCTAGCCGGTGCAGTTCACCGGTCGCCGCCAGGGATCGCAGGAGGTAGGTCACCGATGCAGGCGGAGGCTGATCTTCGCTGGTCTCGAGCAGCAGCACCGCCTGGTCCAGCGATGGCCACCAGGCCGTCCCGCGCAGGAAGTCCAGCACCTCGAGACAGCCGACCACCGTGGTGCCCTCGCGGGCGGCACCGCCGTGCCAGCGCCACCCGGTGCTGGGCCGCAAGTCGCGTCGATGCTGCTGGGTGGCGGGGTCCGACCAGTCGAGATGTGCCACGGTCCACCCGTCACGGTTCTCGGGCCACTCGAGTGGTGTGGCCGGTTCGAACAGGGTGCGTCGGACCCCCTCGACCAGGTAGTCGTGCAGCCCGGCGTTCTCACCGAAGCCGGCCATGATGGCGGGGCCGTAGAACGAGGTGAGCCCTGCTCGCAGCAACGCCATCTGGAGGATGGTGCTGTCCGAGTAGCCCACGAACACCTTCGGGTTGGCAGCCAGCAAGTCCAGGTCGAGGTGTCGCAGCAGCCGGATCGAGTCGTCACCACCGATCGTTGACACGGCCCCGGCGATGTCGGGGTCGGCGAACGCCCGGTGCAGATCGTCCGCCCGGGCGGCCGGATCGGCAGCCAGCGTCGCGGCGTCGGCCAGGGTGTGGGGCATCTCGACGACCTCGATCCCGAACGCGGCCTCGAGTTGACGCTTGCCTGCCTCGTAGCGGTGCGGGAAGGTCCCCGGCCCGCCCCACGACAGCGATACCGCGGCGATCCGATCACCCTCCTGAAGTCGTCGCGGCCTCACCAGCATCAGCATCCCCCGCCGCATCCGCAGCCTGGACCGGACCGTACCGCCCCAGCTGACCGCCTCGGGGGTGTCGTCCCTGCTCCGAAGGTCTTGGGTTGCCGGTAGGCCGCTGGCCGTGTGAGCCGCGGCCGGGAGCCCTCGTCGTGACCGATGTCACCGTCCTCGACCCGACGGCCGAACTGCGTCTGCACCGTCTGACCGGCGCGTTCCTGGCCGGCTACCGAAACCCCAACACCCGCACCGCCGAGCTGCAGCAGCTGCACCGCTGGTTCGTCTGGTGCACCGCCCACCAGCTCGACCCGCTCGAGGTCGACCGGACCCCCCTCGAGCTGTACCTGCGCTGGTTCGAACGGCAGGTCGGCTCGATCAACACCGTGTGCCACGGCCTGTCCGTGCTCGCGTCGTTCTCCCGCTGGCTCGTCGAGACCGGCCAGCTCGACACCACCCCCATCGCGGCGGTCCGCCGCCCTTCACGCGACGAAACTCCACGACAGACCCGGCTGACCCGTCACGAGCTCGCCGACTAGCTCAACACCGCCGAGACCTCCGGCGGGCCGGTCTACGCGATGGCGTGCCTACTGCGGCTCAACAGGTTGCGGGTCTCGGAGGTCTGCGGCATCGACATCGACGATCTCGCCGAGGAACGCTGGCACCACACCGCCATCATCCACGGCAAGGGCGACAAGGACGCCACCGTCCCCGTCGCGCCGCGGACCCGTGCCGCGGTCGAACAGGCCGTCGATGGCCGCGACGACGGGCCGCTCCTGCGCAACCTTTGGGGCAACCGCATGAGCCGGAACAACGCGGCTGCCGCGGTGGCGCGGCTCGCTCGCGAAGCTGGCATCGCCCGGAGGATGACCCCACACACGCTGCGGCACGCGGCGATCACCGCCGCCTTGAACGCCGGCGCACACCTACGTGACGTGCAGGACTTCACCCGCCACGCCGACCCCAAGACCACCACGCGCTACGACCGCAACCGTCACAGCCTCGACCGGCATGCCACCTACGCCATCGCCCAGTACATCGCCGGCTCCGAGGAGAAGATCGGGCGTATGCGCCTGGTTCGCTGACGCTGCCAGCGCCCCGCTTGGCGGACGCAAGCTCACATCGTGTGGGAGACTGCCGTACCTAGCTGATCGCTGTCCCACGCCGGCGACCGCGAGGCGGTCGTCAATCACGGAGGGGAGACGGAATGCCGCGCAGCGCAGACGCGGCCGTCATCTTGCTGGGCGTCGGTGTTCTCGCGGGATGCAGCGGGTCCGAGCAGGACGGTGGCTCGGCGACGACGGTGGGCACTGAAGCGTTCTGTCAGCAGTTGTCTGCGGTGGACCAAGCTCGCCCGCTCGAGCCTGGCGGAAACAGCGCGGCCGAGCTGACCGACCTTCTGGAGGCTTCTGACGACAGCATCGCCGATGCGGTCGAGACCTTCCGGGACTACCACCGCGACGTCTACATCGAAGGCGATGACACCACCGACACTTACGACCGGCTCCCAGCCGATGTCCGCGAAGCGGTCGACCGAATCGACACCTACGCGGAGCAACACTGCTGAGCGAAGCAGTCTGGTCGAGCAACGTCCTCGCCATGATGCGCCTCGACCGGGCCCTACCCGATTGTCCAGTGCATCGCCGCAGCTGCGTTGAGCATCCGGGTGTTATCCGCCCGTCCCCTGCCGGGGCAGACCCAGTGGTACGGCATCATTCGTGTGGCGCCACGGTTCGTGTGCGGCATGAGCGAGGGTGTTGTGGACGAGCCGGATTGGGTGGGTGGCGGTGGGTCGTCGGGCTCGCAGGTTCAGTGACGGTCATCGGCGCGTGGCTGTTCGGGGTCGCCTCTCCGGCGTGGATCGCCGCACCGGTTCTGGTGGCGCTGGCGGTGCCACGCCAGCGCGACCGGCCCGGTTTCGCGATCGCCCCAGCGGTTGCGGTGGCCAGAACATCCCCGCGATCGTCATGCTGGGTCTGGTCGTCCGTGATGCGCTCACCACCGGCGAGTCGAGCGGTGCGGTCGCGTACCTGGCGGCGGGGCTCGTCCTGCTGGCCGGTATCGGTCACGGAGTCTGGATGGGCCGTGGCCGGGGAGCGTTCGCTGGCTGTGGGGTCGCGTTCGCAGGGTGGTGCGCCGCCCTTGTGGTCAGCGGGTGGCTGACACCGATGGAGGAGTCGTACGTCGTGATGGCCGCGCTGCTGCTGCTTGGGGGCGACATCGCTTCGACGCTGTCACCGGACCTGCGCGAGGACACCTGGGTGTGGCCGACGCTGGCGATCGCCGGATTCCTGGTGGTGTGAGCAGGCATGCCGCTGATCGACGGAGAGTTGGTCGCGCAGGCCTCCGCCGTTCTGGCGACCGCCCTGGCAGGGCTTCCCATCGCCTGGTCCGTCAAGCGCTCGGCTCGCCGAGAGGATCGCAGCCGGTGGCAGGTCAGCGGGCAGTCACCCGGCGGGCGTCCCGCCACGTTCCTGAACAACGATCCGCCGATGGGCTCCATGGCAGGGCTGTAGACCCTACGCACAACCGCCGCGGCGACCTGGCGGATCCGGGCGTTGTGAGCTAGCTCCAGTCTGCGAACGGGAGTGCCGGTGCCGGACGGCTTCGGGACGGGGCAGGAGGATCACCTGATGTGGGTACCCCGCTTGGGAAATGCCCCTTGCGGGGCAGTGGGGCTGCCAGTACCGTAGGGTCGGCGTCGAGGAGATCCGCCATGCCAGCACCCGCACACACGCCCCAGGACGCTGTCGTTGAGGCCGACGATCGCGGTCGCGTCAGCCTCGGGCGAGCCGGCGTACGACCCAATCAGCGCTATGTCGCCCATGTGGAACCCGATGGCACCGTCATCCTCACTCCCGCGGCCGTCGTGACCTCCTACGAGGCCCGCTTCCTCCAGAAC
>SLLJ01000314.1 GCA_007134165.1 Nitriliruptoraceae bacterium
ACCGGCTGGCGAGGATGCCGCCGTCGTCGTCGAGCACCGGGGTCACCGACAGCTCGACCCACACGGTGCGCCCGTCGGCGGCGCGCATCGCCAGCTCCTCGCCCACGATCCGCTCGCCGGCGCGGAACCGCGCGAGGAGCTGCTCGGCCCGCGCGCGCCCCTCGGGACGTTCGGGCGCGTAGAGGTCGAGCACCCGGGCACCGACGACATCCTCGCGCCCGAGCAGGTCGGTGGCCGCCCGGTTGGCGAGCCGGATCCGGCCATCCACCCCGACCGAGAAGTAGGCGAACGGGGCCTGCTCGTACAGGTCCCGGTAGCGCTGCTCGGCGGTGCGCAGCCGGGTCTCCATCCGGCGGCGGTCCCGGACGTCACGGATGATGGCCAGCATCCAGGGACGATCCGCGACGGTGATCCGGGACGCCGCGATCTCGCAGGGCACGAGCTGCCCCCGGTTGTCGGCGCAGCTGAGATGGTCCGACCGGGCGGCGCCGTCGGCCTGGACCCGGTGGACGAAGTCGCGGAAGGCGGCCGGCTCGTGGGCGTGGATCGTGGACGGACGCTGTGCGAGCAGCTCGGTGCGGGAGTAGCCGAGCAGGTCACAGGCACTGGGTGAGGCGTCGAGCACCTCGTCGCGGTCCGGGTCGATGATCAGGATGGCGTCGTGCGAGCGGGTGAAGATGGCCCGGAACCGCTCCTCGTCGGCGCGGCGGGCCGCCTCGCGGCGCTGCACCTCGGTGATGTCGGTGATGAAGCCGAGGAAGCCGGTGAGCCCACCCTCGGCGTCCCGCAGCGGCGAGGGCCATACCCGCGCGGCGAAGGTCGAGCCGTCGCGGCGGCACCGGGTCACGTCCAGATGGCTGCCGTGCCCGGTGCCGGACAGCGCCAGCTCCCGCTGCGCCTCGTACTGCGCCGACTCCTCCCCGGCGGGGACGATGCCGAGCTCGAGCACCGGACGCCCGAGCACCTCGTCGGCCGGCCAGCCGAACAGTCGCTCGGCCTCCGGGTTCCAGACGACGACCCGACCCTGCGCGTCGGAGGCCACGACCGCCAGCGGCGAGGACTCCAGAACCGCGCGGTGGGCACGGTCGATGAGCTCACGCTGCGGCATCGGGTGACGCCCCGGAGGTCGACGACGGTCGGCGGTGGGCGCCGAGCGTGGCGCGAACCCTACCGGGCCGCCGGCCCGTGCCGCCAGGGCCAAAAGGTCGACCAAAGGCGGCTTCCTACCGTCCACGAGGACACCAGCGGCACGCTGCCGCGCGAGCCGAGGGGGACGCCGATGCCGCACCACACCACCGATCCTCTCCCGCTCACCGAGCAGGTGGCGAGCCTGCTCGGCGCCGCGCAGGTCTACACCGGTGATCCCAGCCGGGCCGAGTCGCTGGTGCTCGAGGTGCTGCGCACGGCGGGACGTGAGGCGGCACTGGTCGAACGCCACCGCCTGCTGTGGCGCGGCTGGCAGGCCCACCTCGCGCACACCGCCACCTCGACGTCGGCACCATCGGGCTCGCCGCCCCTGCACGACGCCCTGGCGGCGCTGCCACCGGCGGCGCGCGCCGCGGTCCACCTCGTCGACGTCGAGGGACTGTCCTACGCCGAGCTGGCCACGGTGCTCGGGACCGACCGCGAGCAGGCGGCCGCACTGCTGCACGACGCCCGCCGTCGGCTGGTGCCGGCCGTCACCGCGGCACCGTCGGCGACGCCCTCCCGGCGGCGGTGATCAGCCCGCCGCCGCCTCGCAGGTCGCGATCGCGGCCGCCGCGGTGATCAGGCCGACGTGGCTGAACGCCTGGGGCACGTTGCCCAGCAGCACCCCGTGGCCGTACTCCTCGGCGAGCAGGTCGAGGTCGTTGCGCACGCCGGCGGCCAGCTCGAAGGTGGCGCGCGCCCCGACGGCGTCACCGGCCAGGGCCTGGGCGTGCGCGAGCCAGAAGGTGCACAGCAGGAAGCTGCCCTCCTCGCCCTCGAGCCCGTCCTCGCCCTCATAGCGGAAGACGAAGCCCTCGTCGTCGGTCAGCCGCTCGCGCACGGCCGCGATCGTGGCCAGCACCCGCGGGTCGTCGCCGGGCAGGAAGCCCACGATCGGCAGCCGCAGGGCGCTGGCGTCCAGCGCCGAGGACCCGAACGCCTGGGTGAACGCACCGGTGTCCGGGTCCACCCCCCGCTCGAGGATGGTCGCGCGGATCCGTGCCCGCTCGCGGTGCCAGGCGGACAGCTCGTCGGCAGCGGGGTCGATGAGGTCGTAGAGGGCGATCGCGCGATCCAGCGCGACCCAGCACATCAGCTTGGAGTTGAGCATGTGCTGCGGGGCGCTGCGCACCTCCCACAGCCCCTGGTCGGGCTGCTCCCACGCCTCCATCGCCGCGTGCGCGAGCTGGCGCAGGAACCAGCGGGTGTCGTCGTCGAGCGCACCGAGCTGACCGCGCAGCCGCGCGACCGCCGCCAGCACCTCGCCGTAGACGTCGAGCTGCACCTGGTCGTAGGCGCCGTTGCCGACCCGCACCGGCCGGCTGTCGCGCCACCCGGCGAGGTGGTCGAGGGTGCGCTCGGGCAGGTCGTGCTCGCCGGCCACCCCGTACATGATCTGGGTCGTGGACCCCGCCCGCAGATCCCCGGCCGCCGCGCCGACCAGCCAGGACACGAAGGCACGTGCCTCCTCGGGGCAGGCGGCGATCCACAGGGCGTCCAGGGTCAGCGAGGCGTCGCGCAGCCAGGTGTAGCGGTAGTCCCAGTTGCGCACCCCGCCGATGTCCTCGGGCAGAGAGGTCGTCGCCGCGGCCACGACCGCGCCGGTGGGCTGGAAGGTCAGGCCGTGCAGCACGCGGCCACTGCACCGCACCAGGTCGCGCCACGGTCCCTCGTAGCGCTGGTGCTCGGCGGCCCAGCGCTGCCACGAGGCGGCCGTGTCCGCCAGCCGCTCGACGACCTCGGCGGGGTGCCACCGGGGCGGGTCGGCCTCCCAGGCCCGGGCCCACTGCAGCGCGAAGCTCGCCTGCTGACCGGTCTGCAGGTCGATGCGGCCCCGCGCCCGGCTGCCCCCGAGCTCGAGCGGGATCTCGGTCCACAGCGCGAGCGCATCGGGTGCTCCCCGGGTGACCGCCCCCCCGTCGACCGCGGTCAGCAGCGGCCGGGCCAGCCCGTACTCGGGGCGGGGGGCGAACTCGACCTCGAGCTCGATCCGGCCCCGGGTGCACCGCGCGTGGCGCAGCAGCGCATGCGGCGCGTCACGGCCGAGCTGGTGCCCGTGGTCCCCGGCACGAAGCGCCAGCGCGTCGGTCAGCACCAGGGTCCCCTCGGAGGTCTCGAAGGTGGTCTCGAGCACCAGGCTGTCGTCGAGGTAGCGACGGGTCACCCGCGCCGCGGCGACGGGGCGCACCACGAGGTGGCCCGCGTCGTCGTCGAGCAGCCGACCCAGCACGCTGGGAGCGTCGAAGCGCGGGAAGCACAGCCAGTCGACCGAACCCGCCCGCGTCACCAGCGCCGCGCTGTGGCCATCCGACAGGAAGCCATGCTCCTCGATCGCAACGTCGCTCATCGTGCCGCCTCCAGCCCGACGACGCGGGCCGCGACCACCTCGGGGGTGAGGCCGAAGTGCTCGTAGAGCTGCTCGGCGGCGCCGGAGGCCCCGAAGCCCTCGAGCGCAACCACCTCGTCGGCGAATTCGCGCCAGCCCTGGGCCGAGCCGGCCTCGACCGCCACGGTCGGCAGTCCGGCCGGCAGCAGCGCCTCGCGCTCGGCGGCGGGGCGGGCGCGCAGCAGCTCCCAGGACGGCAGCGAGACCACCCGGGCCGAGACCCCCTGCGCGTCGAGCACGTCACGGGCGCCGAGCGCAACCGCGACCTCGGAGCCGGTGGCCACGATCACCGCGTCGCTGCCCTCGGCCACGACGTGGCCGGCCGGGTCTCGGTCCTCGGTGGGCAGCACCGGCAGCTTCTGGCGGGACAGGATCAGCGCCACCGGCCCGTCGAGCTCGACCGCCGTGCGCAGGGCCACGGCGGTTTCCCGCGCGTCCGCGGGGCGCAGCACGGTCAGCCCGGGGATCGCACGCAGGGCGGCCAGGTGCTCGATGGGCTGGTGGGTCGGCCCGTCCTCGCCCAGCCCGATGGAGTCGTGGGTGAAGACGTAGATCACCGGCAGCTGCATCAGCGCCGAGAGCCGGATGGCGGGCTTGACGTAGTCGCTGAACACGAGGAAGGTCGCGCCGAACGCACGCAGCCCTCCGTGGGCGGCCAGCCCGTTGAGCACCGCGCCCATGGCGTGCTCGCGTACCCCGAAGTGCAGGTTGCG
>SLLJ01000040.1 GCA_007134165.1 Nitriliruptoraceae bacterium
GAATCGCGATGCCACGGATCGTGTCGAGCGACGTGATGCGCTGCGCGACGGAGATCGGCTCCGCGGTGGTCGCGGCCGGTGCCGACGGGTTCACGCGTTCGGTCACAGGTGACGCCTCGTGGTCGCGGAGCGGGTCGAGTCGCAGCAGGTCGGGCGACCTCGGAAGGTGATCAGTCGATCGTTGAACGAACCCTCGGTCGATGCCACGAGCGACGGCGATCGGTGGGACGAGACCTACGCCACAGGGTCCGCTCACTTCACAGATCCCGGGCCTGGGCGGAACCGTGGAGCCGACCGACGCTCCAACGGCCCGTCGATCAGCGCGCGGCCCGTCGATCAGCGCGCGGCCTGTCAGTCGGCGCGACGGCCGACGAGTGGAGCGAAGCTGGCGAAGACACCACCGAGCACGCCCATCATCCACCACATGCCGGTGCCGGCCCCGATCGCGGCGCCGACGGCGACGCCAACAAGCCCCAGGCCGAGGGGGAGTTGCCAGGCCGGTCGTTGCTTCGAGGTCGTCATGAGGAGCTCCTGTCGGGGGTTGGGTCGCTGTGGGCGCCGTGGGCAGCGCCCTGCTGGCGCCGCCGGCTCCGCCGCGTCACGACGCGGCTGACGAGCATGCCAATGGACACGGCGCCCACCGTCGCGTAGATCACGAACCGGATGTCGTCGTAGAGCAAGAGTCGCACGAGGCGGTTCCAACGCCATTCGAGCCTCGAGGGCATCGCGACATCCGTGATGACCCCATCGAGGGAGAGGACCGAGCCCGCCTGCGTGCACCAGGCGGTACTCGCGATCGCGATGCCTTCGATGCGCAGCGCGCCGCCCTCGAACGTCGTGCGCGTGCGCTGATCGGACCCCGTGAGGACGCCGGTACGGGTGCGATGATCCATCTGACCCGCATCTATGAGGAGCTGGGGCGTCACGATCGGGTACGCCCCACCGGGCGACCGACGTGGCGGACTGATGTGGTAGCCGAGGACCGCCCTGACCTGCTCGTCCGACAGGGACGACAGCGCGTCGCCGAGCGCGAGGAACGCTGCGTCGGTCGGTGCCCACACGGTCTTGTCCGCCAGTTCGACGTCGGAGAGGATGGCGAGGCCTTCGGGGTCGAACCGATGCATCAGGTCGAGGAAGGTGCCGTGCTCACCGGTCGCCTCGAGCACGTCGACGATGTCGAGCCCGGCGCCACCGTGCGGACAGACCACGCGGTACTCATGAGCGCTCCCGGTCTCCCCGGAAGCCGCACCAGCGACCGCCGAGACCGTTACGGTCATCGCGGCCACGAGCAGGGATCGCACGGCGATGCGGCGTCGGCTCATCGATCTGCCGCCGTGGCCGCGGCCACACGATCGGGTTGGATGCGTGACATGCGTGTGCTCCTGCCGGGGTTGCGTGGCTGCGGCTGTCGTGGATCCGTGCTGTCGTGGACCCGTGCCGACCGAGCAGAGTCTGGGCCGTGGACGCCCCGACGTCGTCAGCCCCGGAGCGACTCGTGTGTCAGCTTCTGGGCCAGCGCGGATCCGACCGCAGGGGGACGCGGGCTCGTTACCGGTCTGGGAGACTTGGCGCATGGATGATGACCGCACGCGTGCCGATGAGAGGGTGCCCACGCACCGAGCGACGCGGGCACTGGTGGTCGTGGGCTTCGCCATCTGGGCGGGCGGACTCGCACTGTGGGAGTGGTCCTGGCCCTGGAGCCTGACCACGAGCATCGCCGGTGGCGCGGTGCTGATGGTCGGTCTGGGCTAGCTGGCTCGTGGGACGCGATCCCCCGGTCCGCCAGTCTGGGCCGTGTCCGTCCCGGTGACGCTCTCGCTGATCCTGATCAGCCAGGGCGTCGGCCAGAACGACTTCACCGTCCGTGTCGCACTGGTCGGGTTCGGGACGTTGGGGCTGCTGGTGGCGTTCCTGTTCATCCTCGCCGAACGGACCGCGCTGGAGCGCCAGCTGGCCCGGCGGATGCTGGCAGACGAACAGCGCCGACTCGCCGGTGAGGTCCACGACGTGGTGGGGCACACGCTGTCCGCGTCGATGCTGCACCTGTCGGCAGCACGGCTGGCCATCCGCGACGACCCCGACGCGGCGATCGCCTCGCTGCAACGGGCCGAGGAACACGCACGCCGGTCGATGCAGGACATCGGCAGCGTCGTGCGCCTGCTCCGCGCAGACGAGGCAGCGACCAGCCCACCATCACCGCAGCTGGACGACCTGCCGGCGCTGGTCGAGAGCTTCCGAGCCGCCGGAGCGGACATCTCCGACGCGGGATCCGGTGCGCTGGGTCACCTCCCCGTGACGGCCGCCCTGACCGTCTACCGGATCGTGCAGGAGGGCCTGACCAACGCCGTGCGCCACGGCACCGGCACGATCGACCTCGACATCGTGCGCGACGAGGCAGCCGTGCACGTCACGATCTGCAACGACCGTGACGACCGGACTGAGCCCACGTCATCAGGCCATGGCCTGGTCGGGATGCGCGAGCGTGTTCAGGCCGTCGGAGGGAGCCTCGAGGTCGGCCTCACGCCAGGCGACGGCCGTTGGCGTCTGCACGCCAGGATCGCGACATGATCCGGGTGCTGCTGGTCGACGATCAACAGGTGATCCGCGAAGGCCTGCGCAGCCTCATCGCCACGGACCCGGCCCTGAGCGTCGTCGCCGAGTGCACGGACGGCGACGAGGTCCTCGACCTCGTCGCTCGGACCCGACCGGACGTGGTCGTGATGGACATCCGCATGCGACGCATGGACGGCGCCGCAGCGACCGCAGCGGTGCGGGCGGCGGGCGGCCCACCGGTGCTGGTGCTGACCACCTTCGATGACGACGAGACCCTGGCCGCAGCCCTGCGAGCCGGCGCGGCCGGCTTCGTGGTGAAGTCCGCGCCGGGCGAGGACATCCTGCGGGCCATCACCACGGTGGCAGACGGGGACGCCTGGATCGATCCGAGCGTGGCCGGCCGGGTCCTGGCGGCCTACCGGCAGCGCGCGCCGCACGACCCGGTCGACCTGTCCATCCTGACCGAACGCGAACTCGAGGTCCTACGGGCCATCGGCCGTGGGCGTAACAACCGCGAGGTGGCCGCCGAGCTGTTCGTCAGCGAGGCGACGGTCAAGACCCACCTCGGCCGGACACTGACCAAGCTGAACCTGCGCGACCGCAGCGCCGCCATCGTCTTCGCCCATGACCACAGGCTCGTCGACGGCACGGGACAGGGACGCTGACTGCTGGCTCGGCGGGCACCGCAACTCCGAGCGGCGCCGTCAGCGAGGTGGCGGGTGAGCCACCAAGCGACCGGGTTGCCGTCCCGCCAGGTGGCGACGAGCAGCTCGGCCGCTGCGGGTGATCCACCAGCTCGAGCCGACCCATGTCGAGCATCTCGACCACATCGAACGCGACCACGTCGAGGCGCCGGGCGTGACCGTACGCCACCTCAAGAGCGTCGAGGACGTCCAACTCAAGGTGCTCGACGTCGAACCACGCGGGTCGACCCCCTGGCACCGCAACCCCCAGGCACACGAGGGGGTGGTCGTCGCCGACAACGGGGCGCTGCGTCTGGAGGACCGCATGGAGCCGCTCGAGACCGGGAGCGTGTTCTTCGTGCGGCCGAACGAGCAGCACGCCGTCCAGTGCCGCGGCGAGGTGCCGTTGCGCTTCGTGTGCATGGACTGCTTCGTCTGACCCGACCGATGAACCCCCGGGCACAGGCAGGAGCCGACGTCCGAGCGGTGTGTCCAACCCCGTCCGGTCCGGCACGGCTGGTCGCCCACCGCCTCGTGTGCTTCGGCGTCGGCACCACGGGCGCGGTGCGATCGCGGGCGCTGTGCCGGCGGAGTCGTCCGTGTCCGCTCGTGGGTTGGTTTGCGGCCGGCAGGTTCGAGCGTCCGGGTTGTCGTGCTGGTCACAGGGCGCGGACATCGATGAGCGCGTCGGCATGTCCTGCCAGTGCAGCGATGTCTCCGGGGTCGGAGGTGAGGATCTCGACCACGTCGCCGTCTGGCAGCCGTTCGGCGCTGACGACGACGGCGGCGTCAACGAGTGAGGCGGCGGGTACGACCGTGCGCAGCTGCACGTTGCGGTTGGCAGCCAACGCGTCGAGCGGGTCGTCTTCCCTGACGTGCAGGTTGGCGGCTGCGGACGCCTGCTGCGTGCGATCCCACCGCGCTTCGCACCGCACCGCGGTCGGCACGAGCGTGCGGCCGTTGGCGGCCATGATCGCCTCGAGGACCTGGGC
>SLLJ01000124.1 GCA_007134165.1 Nitriliruptoraceae bacterium
ATCTCACGCATGACCGACAGCATCCCACGCCCCTGCGACATCCCGTCCACACCACCGCCCACGACAGACCAAGACCGCCGCCTACAGGTGATGAACCAACCCCCAGCAGCTCACGACCCCTTGTCCCTGCTGCTCCTGGTCGTCTGTGCCATCTTCGCGGTTGCTCAGTTGACGGTTGTGGAGAACGTCAGGTTCCTGGCGCTTGACGCCGCGAGGTTCCCGGAGCGCTGGTGGACGGCCGTGACGACGGGGCTCGTGCGCGTGGACTGAAACCACATCATCGTCAACAGGCTGCTGCTGTGGGTGGGCACCCGGGTCGAGCGGCTGATCCGTTCGCGACGGTTCGCCGTCCTGGTGTTCACCCCGCCCGAGCCGGGCTGAGACCGCGCGGGGCACTGGCTGATCTCGGTCGATGCTCATCTGAGGGGTTGGGAGGCGGGATCTACGGCAGGTGCCTCATGACCGGCGTGGGTCCTTAGGCGCATCCTGAAGGCATCGAACACGAGGGAGACGATCGCCATGATGTACCCGATGGACACCATCACGATGCAGGCACTGCACGAACACCGTCGGGAACGACTGGCTCGCTGCGCGCGGCCCCGTCGGCAGCAGCACCACCGGTCCGGCCGACCGCGGTTGGCGGCGATGCTGGGATCGATCCGGCCTCGCACCTCGGATGGAGGGGGAGCTCGCGGTCGCCGGGCAGCGGGTGGGTCGACACATCCGGCCGCCGCAGCCTGACCGGTGGCCGGGCATACTGCGTGGATGGCACGTCGTCCCCGGTCTGCGCGCTTCGTCGGTCGTGGCCGCGAGCTTGCTCGCCTGGACGAGGCGTTGGGGCGGGCTGGCGAGGGGACCCCGACGACCGTGCTGGTGGGCGGCGATGCCGGGGTCGGCAAGACCCGGCTGATCGAGGAGTTCGCCGCTCGTGCCCGGGGGCAGGGTGCGCGGGTGCTCTGCGGTGGGTGTCTCGAGCTCGGGGACGGCGGGCTGCCGTTCGGAGCGGTGACTGAGGTGCTGCGCGAACTCGGCGAACAGGTCGGGGTCCCCGAACTGCGGCGGCTGGCCGGAACTCATGCCCGCGAGCTGCAGCGGCTGGCGCCGGGGGTGCGTCCTGCCGATCAGTCCGAGGACGACGCACGGGGCGTGGACTTGGATGCCTCCTCGCAACTGCGGCTGTTCGAGGCCCTGTTGGGGCTGGTGGACCGGCTTGCAGCGAAGGCGCCGCTGGTGCTCGTCCTCGAGGACGTGCATTGGGCGGATGCCTCGACGCGGGATCTGCTGGTGTTCCTGGCGCACAACCTGCGTGAGGTCGGGGTGGTGGTGATCGGGACCTACCGCACCGATGAGTTGCATCGTCAGCATCCGTTGCGCCCGGTGCTGGCGCGTCTGATCCGTGGCGAGAGCGTCGAGCGTGTCGATGTGGGGCCGTTCGACCGAGACGAATTGGCGCTGCTGCTGGAGGGGATCCTGGATGACGCACCGGGGCCCGAACTGATCGATCGGGTGTTGGAACGTTCCCAGGGCAACGCGTTCTTCGCCGAGGAGTTGCTCGCGGCAGGTGAGGCACAGGGGGCTCAGCTCCCTGATTCGTTGCGCGAGTTGCTGCTGGTCACGATCGACGGTCTGCCGGCGGGGGTCGTGGCGGTTTTGCGTATCGTCGCGGCTGCGGGTGGCACGGCCCGGCACGCCCTGGTGGCGCAGGTGGTCGCGCCGGACGGCGGTGAGAGCGACCGTGCGGGCCTGGATGAGGCGCTGCGGGTCGCGATCGAGCGGGGGGTGCTGGTGGCCGATGTAGCTGCGGGCACCTACGCGTTCCGACATGCGCTGCAGTCCGAGGCGGTGTACTCAACGTTGCTGCCCGGTGAGCTGGGTCGGCTGCACACCGCGTTGGCCACGGCGATCGAGGCCGACCCGGGGTTGGCGTCCCGCTCGGCGGCGGCGGAGCTCGCCGTGCACTGGGATGCGGCTGAGGATCAACCGCGGGCGCTGTCCGCGTCGTTGGAGGCGGCCCGTGAGGCCGAGGCAGCGGCCGGTGTCGCCGAGGCCCGCCGACACATCGAGCGGGTCCTCCAGCTGTGGTCGCGCGTTCGGGACGCCGAGGTTCGCACCGGGCTGGATCAAACGGCGGTCACCCGGTGGGCCGCCGAGCTGTCGTATCTGGAGGGTGATCCTGGACGTGGCGTCGCCCTCCAGGAGCGCGCGATCGCCGACGCCGACGTCGATCGTGCGCAGCGAGCCGTGATGTTCGAGCGGCTCGGGCGGTATCGCTGGGAAGCCGGCGACAGCCCCGCGGCCGAAGCGGCCTACGTCGAAGCGGTCCGGCTGATGTCCGAGGAGCCACCCTCGGCCGAACACGCACGCGTACTCTCGGGCTACAGCCAGTTCCTGATGCTCAGTCTGCGTGCTGATGAGTCCGAGCGCTACGGGCAGCAGGCGCTGGCCATCGCTCGCGAGGTCGGTGCCCGAGCGGTCGAGAGCCACGTGCTCAACAACCTCGGCGTCAATCTGGCGTTCGTCGGCGACCGACGCGGCCTCGAGCTGTTGCGTGAGGCCCGCGCGATCGCCGAGGAGGTGGGCTTCGCCGAGGGGATCATGCGCTCGTACCACAACGAGGTGTCCGTGCTCGGTCATCTTGCCCGCTTCGATGAGTCGATCGAGGTCGGGTTCGAAGGACTGGCGCGCGCACGTGAGTTGGGCGTCGAGCGGCACTGGGCCGCCGGCCTGTCGAACGCAGTGGCCGGAAGCGCCTTCAACGCCGCACGGTGGGAGCTCGCCGACGAGGTGCTGCGTGCTGCGCCGCACGATTCCGGTGGAATCGGAGCCGGATGGGCCCACCTCATGCGCGCGCTGCTGGCCGCGGGCCGGGGCCAGATCGATCTGGCACGCACCGAAGTCGCCGCCGCCGAGCGTTTGCGTGCTCACGTCAACGAGCAGTCCCGCGATTGGTTCCTCGCAACTCAACTGCTGCTCGCGCTGCTCGACGGCGACGCCGAGCAGGCACGTCGGCTCATCGCGTCGCGGGCAGCGTCCGACGACCTGCCGACGTTCCGGGGCCTCTACGTCCGTGCGTACAGCCTGCAGGCGATCGCCGATCTGGAACTGTCCGACCAGCGCGATCCGGCGCTCGCCGACACGGTGCTGGCCGAGTGTCGCGACCTCACCTCCGAGCTCGGGACCGGCAGCGCCGTAGTGGCCGCGTGGGCGGCGCTGGCCGAGGCCGAGCACGCCCGTGCCGTCCGCGGCTCTGCCCGGGTCGAGTGCTGGGCGACCACCGTCGCTCGTTGTGACGAGTCCGGGATGGTCTACCACGCCGCGTACGCCCGCTACCGGCTCGCACAGGCGCTGCTCGACGACGGGGAACGTGACGACGTCGCAGACCTGCTGCGCGCCGCCCACGAGGTGGCAGACGATCTCCGCGCCAAGCCACTGCTCGACGACCTCGTCGAGTTGGCGCGGCGCGCCCGCATCGACCTCGGTGTCGAGGCACCCGCGAGCTCAGGCGCGACCCCCGCCGAGCGTCTCGGTCTGACCCCCCGCGAGATGGAGGTGCTCGCGCTGGTCGCCGACGGACGCACGAACCCGGAGATCGCCGAACAGCTGTATATCAGCGCCAAGACCGCCAGCGTCCATGTCTCGAACATCCTGCGCAAGCTCGAGGTGTCCAACCGCGGCGAGGCCGCCGCACTTGCCCACCGCCTCCGGCGCATCTGATGCCCGCCAACGGCTGTTGCCCGCGACAACTGCGGCGCCCGACGCCGCGATCACGGTGCAGGAACGCCCGCGGGCCGGTCACCTCGACGCAGGCCCTGCAGGTGGAGAGCTGAGTTGGGCCAGAGGTGGACGTCCGGGCAGGTCATGATCGACCGCAGCCCGCTCGTCGAGCCAGGCACCGACGGCCTGGATTCGGGCGAGGTTGCGCTTGGCCGCGGGGGGTGCGCCGACATCCGAAGACGAGGAGGTCTCGCGGTTCTCGACGAGCGCCTCGCCTTCCTCCTCGAGGTCACCGAGCCACGTCAGGCTCTGGCGGGCAGCCTCTTGCGCGTCGGCGTCATCGATGCCGCGCAACAGCCGCACCATGGCAGCCAAGGCCGCGAGCTCCTGGGCCATCGCGTTCTCGTCCTACAACAGCTGGGCGGGGGTGCCACCGGCCAGCTGCCCGCCGAGGATGCCGGCACCCGTGGCCGCGGCGGCGACGCCGGCGACGATCAGG
>SLLJ01000386.1 GCA_007134165.1 Nitriliruptoraceae bacterium
CCGTCGCCCGACAGTGCGCACTGGGCGACGACCGTCGAGCGGACCGAGCCCCACTCGAGACGCGGCGTACCAAACCGGTCACCGATGACCGCATGGGTACGCCGCATCGTCCAGCGTGGAGGACGCGGCGTACGGAGCCGGTCAACAATGACCGCATGGGTACGCCGCATCAGCGGCGCAGCGCGACGGGCCGGGACAGCGTGGTCAGCGACGGGTCGTGGCAAGGTGGTGCGCGACGGGCTCGGCTCAGTCCGCCACCTCGACGTCGAGGTGGCGGGCATGCCAGTCGAGGATCGCCTCGAAGCGCTCGATGCGATGCTTGGGCGCGCCCGAGCGGGACAACTCGTGCGACTCGTTGGGGAAGCGCAGCATCTCGCACGGCACGCCGGCGTGGCGCAGCGCCACGAACAGCTGCTCAGCCTGCTCGATCGGGCAGCGCCAGTCGGCCTCGCTGTGCAGGATCAGGGTGGGGGTGGTGATGCGGTGAGCGGTACGCACCGGGCTTGCCGCGTGGTGGGGGCCGGCGCCGCCGACCAACGACGTCCCGAGGAAGATCCGGTCGAAGTAGGACCCGATGTCCGAGGTGCCGCTGAACGACTCCCACTGCAGCAGGCCCCGTTCCACCACCGCCGAGCCGTAGCGGTCGGTGCGGGCCAACAGCCGGGCGGTGGCATACCCGCCGTAGGAGCCGCCCATGATGCCCACCCGGTCCGGGTCGGCGGCCGGGAACCGGGCCAGGGCGGCGTCCACCACCGCCTCGAGGTCCAGCGTGTCGACGCTGCCCTCCTCGACCCAGGCGCCCACCACCGCCCGCGCGAAGTCCCGACCCCGGCCCGACGAACCCCGCGGGTTGGCGCCGATGGCGAGGTAGCCCGCACCGGCGGCGACCTGGAACTCGTCGAAGAAGTAGTCACCGTACTGGGCGGTGGGCCCGCCGTGGATGTGGAAGAGCACCGGGACGCTGCCCGGCTCGGCGTCGTCGAAGCCGGGCGGCAGCACCGCCCACACGTCGAGGTCGACGCCGTCGCGCTCGAAGCTGAAGCGTTGGGTCGGTCGCAGGTCGATGCGGGCGCGCAGACCCGGGGCGAGGTCGGTCACACAGCGCTCGCGCGGGGCGGCGTCTGGGCCGGAGGGCGCGCCGGCCGTCGGGCCGGAGGGCGCGCCGGCGGGGCGCCGCAGGTTCACCAGCACCAACTCGCCCGGCGTGGCCGGGTCGGTCACGGTCATCGCCAGCGTGCCACCATCCGACGACACCGAGAACCCGGTCACACACCGGTGACCGCCCACCACCTCGACGACCTCGGGCAGGATCCCGTCGACGAGCACGGCGTCTTCGGGCGGGCGCACCGTGAGGATGCCGGTGGTACCCCGACCCTCGGCGGCGACGAGGAACCCGCCGTCGACGAAGCGGGGCCCGACGCTCGTGCACCCGGGTGAGGCGGGCAGGACGTCACGGTCGAGATGCTCGGTGAGGGCATGCAGGGCGCCGTCCTCACCGCGCCGCCACACCGCGGGCGTGCCCGGCCAGTCGAAGGGACTGCGCAGGCCGGTCAGGTGGACCCGCCCGTCCGGGTCGTAGTGCACCGCGGACCACATGCCGGGCAGACACAGCGCGGTGCGGGCGCCGGTGGTCAGGTCGAGCTCGAAGGCCTGATTGTGCGGTTCGGTGTCCGGGTGCTCGTCAGGGTCGGCGAGGTAGGCGATCGCCGCACCGTCGGGCCGCCACACCGGCGCGGAGGCGTCGCGCTCGCCGGTGTCGAGCACCGTCGGGTCGCGGCCGTTGTCGTCGCCGGCCCCGGCCGCCCCGTCACCGCCACGGTCGGCCGCGTTGCCGTCACCGCCGCGGTCGGCCGCGTTGCCGTCACCGCCGCGGTTGGCCGGGCCCTCCTCGACGTCGACGAGGTAGAGGCGCTGCCGACGGCCGTGGATCCAGCCATCGCGGTCGGTGCGGTAGGGCAGCCGGGTGATGCGCTTGGGGCGGCGGGCCCGCTCGTCGTCGTCGAGATCGGCAAGGTCCGGGTCCCACGCGGCGGCGAGGACCACCAGCCGGGTGGAGTCGGGCGCCCAGGCCAGCTCCGTCACGCCCAGCGGCAGGTCCGTGCGGCGCTGGGCTTCACCGCCGTCGGAGGGCATGACGTGCAGCTGCGGGCGCTGACCCTCCTCGGGGCTGGTGCGCAGGAACGCCAGCCAGCGTCCGTCGGGCGACCACCGCGGCGAGGTGTCCGACGGCCCATGGGTGAAGCGGCGGGTGCCCTGAGCGTCGACGCGGTGGATGGTGCGAAGCGAACGGTCGTCGTCGAGGTCGAGCTCGGTCAGCACGTAGACGACGGTGCGTCCGTCGGGGTGCAGCTGCGGGTCGCCCGGCACGGCGAGGTGGGCGAGATCGGTGGGGCGCACGACAGCTCCGGTGACGGCACGGCGGGCAGATACCGGCCCGCACGGTAGTGGGGAGATGCCGGCACAAGGAGCACGCAGGGATCACGCTGACGGCATGGCGACCGACGAACCCGGTGACGGGCTCGAGTGGCGCTGGCCGAGGCACTCGACACGCCGGATCTCGACGCGCACCGCCATCGCACCCGGAACATCGAGGTCGACGTCAACGGCACGACCGGAGCCGACCTCCTCGGTCAGCTGCAGTTCACCGTCCCCACGGACCGTAGAGCGCCGATTGGCGGTGGAGGCGGAATCGTCCCGCAGACCGCTGGTGGCACGGAGCCGGTGATGGGAACGGGCCAGGTCATCCTCCCGCCAGGTCGCTTGCTCCGTGTTCCGGTCCATCAAGAACGTGCTGAGGCTTCGCCGGCCGGTGACCGCGTCGGTGACCGCGTCGGAGACCGGCGAGGCGTCCGAGCCGGGGCGCACGTGCCTCGGCTCTGGTGGCGCGGCTCGGGCGTCACCTTCGGACCGGCCAGCCCCCTCAGGCACGCCGCGCGAGCAGTTGGTACAGCGCCACGCCGGTCGCCACCGACGCGTTGAGCGAGGCGATGTGCCCACGCATCGGCAGGCGCACCAGCGCGTCGCAGCGCTCGCGGGTGAGCCGGGCCAGCCCACGGCCCTCGGCGCCGACGACCAGCACGCACGCCTCGCCGGCCAGCGGATGTTCGCTGAGTTCGGTGTCCGCCGCCGCGTCCAGGCCCAGCGACCAGATGCCGGCCTGCCCAAGCTCCCCGAGCGCCCGCACCAGGTTGGGCACCTGCACCACCGGCAGGTGGGCCAGCGCGCCGGCGGCGGTCTTCTCCACCACCGGGGTGATCGCCGCGCTGCGCCGCTCGGGCAGCAGCAGCCCGTGGGCCCCGACCGCCTCGGCGCTGCGGGCGACCGAGCCGAGGTTGTGCGGGTCGGTCACCCCGTCCAGCGCGACCAGCAGCGCCGGCTCGTCGGCGGCGTCGATGCGCTCGAACACCGCCTCGAGCCGGACGTAGGGAAACGCCGGCGCCAGCGCCACCACCCCCTGGTGGGTGAGGCCGTCGGTGCGCCGGTCGAGGCTGGCCCGCTCGGTGGTCTCGACCGGGATCCCGGCCTGCCGGGCGAGCGCCACGAGGTCGTCCGCGCCGGTGTCGCGACCCTCGGCCACCAGCAGGCGGTCCAGCGGCTGCCCGGCACGCAGCAGCTCACGAACCGGGTGACGTCCGCCGACGATGCGCTGGCCCGCAGCCCGGCGGCTCACCGTCCGGTCGTGGGCGCGCACAGCGATTCGGCCAGGTACCAGCGGGGAGCGTCGGGCCGGTCCTCGACGACGATGCCGGCGGTGGTCAACTGCTCGCGGATGGCGTCCGCGGTGGCGAAGTCGCGGGCGGCGCGGGCCGCGCTGCGCTGCTCGAGCAGCCCGGCGACCAGCGGCGCCAGGCGCTGCTCCAGGCTCCCGGCGGCGGCCAGGCTGGCGTCCAGGCCCAGGCCGAAGACCTCGTCGGCGAGTTCCACGAGCAGCCCGGCGAGTGCCGCCACCTCGGCGCGGGCGGTGGCGTCGCCAGCCTCGGCGGCGCTCAGCCGGTCGTTGCCGGCCGAGACCAGCTCGTGCAGTGCGGCCACCGCCACCGGGGCGTTGAGGTCGTCGTCCATCGCGGCGGCGAACGCCGCGCGGTGCCCGGCAGCGACCGCGGCGGCGCCATCGGACGCGGCGGCGGCGGCATCGGACGCGGCGGTCCGCCGGGCCGAGCGCACGAAGGTCGCGAAGCGCTGGAAGGTCAGGGTGGCGTCGCGCAGGCG
>SLLJ01000340.1 GCA_007134165.1 Nitriliruptoraceae bacterium
CCTCGCTGCCCTCGCCGCTCTCGCGCGAGCGGCCGGGACGCGGGATCTCGGGCGAGAACACGATGCGTCGCTCGGTGGTGGTTTCGGTGCCGCCGCCGGGCTGCTCGTAGCGGGTCATGGCCGGCAGCAGCAGCACCTGCTCGCCGTCGATGAGCATCTGGCTCGCGGCCACGATGTCCACGTGCACCCGCAGCCCGACCTGCTCGAGCGCATGGCGCACGCCCACCGGGTCGGGCAGGGTGTCGAGGAAGTTGCCGCCCGAGGACCACAGCACGTCGACCTCGCCCCGGCCGGCGGCCTCCACGAGTTCGGTCGCGGAGCGGCCGCGGGTGGCGGGTACCTCGAACCCCCAGGCGGCCGAGAGTTCGGCGGCGCTGGCGGGCGTGATCGGCTCCCCACCCGGGAACGCGGTCGCGTACGCCCCCATCTCGGCGCCTCCCTGCACCCCCGAGTGCCCGCGGATGGGCATCAGTCCCGCGCCCGGCCGTCCGACGTTGCCACGTGCGAGTGCGAGGTCGACGATCGCGCGCACGTTGTCGGTGCCGAAGGTGTGCTGGGTGATGCCCATCGACCACACCAGCACGGAGGCGTCGGCGGCCGCGTAGGTCGCGGCGAAGCGCTCGAGGTCCGCGACCGACGAACCCGCCCAGCGTGCGAGGTCGGTCAACTCGTGGCGCGCGAGCTCGCGGACGAGCTCGTCGAAGCCGGTGGTGTGCGCGTCGATGAAGGCCCGGTCGACCTGCCCACGCGCGTGCAACACCTTGAGCGCCCCGAGCAGGAACGCGGTGTCGCCGCCGGTCGCGACGGGGAAGAACTCGTCGGTGATGCGGGTGCCGAACACCGCCGACTCGAGGTTGGAGGGCACCCAGTAGCGCTCCAGGGCGGGCTCGCGGAAGGGGTTGACCACCGCGACCCTGGCGCCGCGCTGCTTGGCGAGGTAGAGGTACTTGACGAACACCGGCTGGGCGTTGGCCACGTTCGCGCCGAACAGCACGATCAGATCGGCGTGGTCGATGACGTCGGTGTAGGAGACCGTGGTCGCCGCCACGCCCAGCGTCTCGCGCAGCGCACCGGTCGACGGCGAGTGGCAGATGCGCGCCGCGTTGTCGACGTTGTTGGTGCCGAGGTAGCGCGCGACCTTGCCGGCCGCGTAGTAGACCTCGTTGGTGATGCCCCGGGAGGTCTGGAAGATGCCGAAGCGGTCGGGCAGTGCGGCGCGGACCCGGTTGGTGGCCAGGGTCATCGCCGCCTCCCAGCTGATGCGGGTGAAGCCGGGCTCGCCGGCGCGGCGCAGCATCGGGTGGGCGAGCCGGCCGAGTTCGCGCAGTTGCCGGCCATCGAGGTGCCGCGCCACCTCGACATCCGCCAGTGCGTCGTCAGTCATCGCCTGCTGGGTGTTGACCTCCAGCAGGTTGAGCCGGGTGGTGCACAGGTGCACACCGTCCAGGGTCCAGTCGTGCAGCCCCGCCACCCCCAGCGCGCACCCGTCGCACACCCCCTGGGTCAGGATCCGCGTGGCGTAGCGCAGCTGCTCGAGCGGGGCGTCGTTGCCGCTGTTGTCGCGCAGCGTGGCGAGCATCTCGCCGTAGTGGTTGGGCTTGTCCAGCCCGATGCCGTTGGGCCGCCAACTCGCCCACAGCCGCGGTCGGGGCCAGCGCGGATGGAAGCGGCGGCGCAGCGGGTGGGTGGCGCGGGGTCCGTGTCCCACGGGGCTCTCCTCGCAGGTCAGCTGGTCGGGTCGATCCGGTCGGTGTGGGTGGCCACGGTGCCGCGCCCGTCGCGCAGGAACACGACCAGCGTGAGGCCCAGGCGCTCGGCGGTGCGCACCGCGAGATCACTGACCGCCCCCACGGCCGCCAGCACGCTCGCGCCGGCCATGGCGGCCTTGGCGACCAGCTCGAAGCCGGCCCGGCCCGAGACCACCACCACGCGGTCGGTCAGTGGCAGGTCGCCGGCCAGCACGTGGGCGCCGATCGCGGCGTCGAGCGCGTTGTGCCGGCCGATGTCCTCCCGCACGGTGAGCAGCCGTCCGTCGCGCGCCGCGATGCCGGCGGCGTGTAGCCCACCGGTCGCGGCGAACACCCGCTGCTCGGCGCGCAGCCGTTCGGGCAGCCCGGCCAGCGCCGAGAACGGCAGCGGGGGATGTTCGCTCGCCAGGGCGCCGACCGACGCGCAGCGGGAGGTCAACTCCTGGATGCTGGCTCGGCCGCAGACGCCGCACGACGCGGTGGCCATCGTGTGCCGGTGCACCACCCGGTCGAGGTCAAGCTCCCGGCGTAGGTGCACGGTGCGCTGGTTCTCGGGGCGGGCGAGGTTCAGCGGGTCACCGATGCGGGTCCGCACCACGTCACCGGGTCCGATCAGGCCCTCGGCGGCGAGCCATCCGACCGCCAGTTCCTCGTCGTGTCCGGGCGTCCGCAGGGTCGTGAACACCGCGAGCGGTGTCTGCCCGGGCCCGCACACGCGGACCTCGAGCGGCTCCTCGACCACCACGGCGTCGGTCGCGGCGTCGGGCGGGGCGTGGGTCAGAGCGCGGGTCGTGGCGCGGGGCGGGGCGTCGGACGTGGCCGGCAGCCGTACGACCGGCACCTCGACGACCCTGCCGTCGAGGGCTGCGGCCCGCCGGTAGGTCTCGACGTCGACCGGCGCGTCGAGATCGATCGGGGTGCGCCCGGAGGTGTCCAGCGCCGCCCACTGTTCGGGCAGGACCGCAACCACCTCGAGCTGGTCGAGCAGCGCCCGGGCCCGGCGCTCCCCTCCGTCGAGCAGCTGGGACACCTGCGGCAGCGCGTCACGGTGGTAGGCCGCCACCAGCGGCTGGGCGCCTCGGTCGGTGACGAGCACGGCCGCGTGCGCACCCGGTGTCCGGGCCAGTCGGCTGGCGAGCAGACCCAGCACCGCCGGGTCGGCTGCCGGATGGTCGCCGGCGAGCACCAGGACCAGGTCGTGGGCCGCGCAGCGCAGCGCGGTCTCGATCCCGGCCAGCGGTCCCTGCCCCGGGCGCAGGTCCACCAGCCAGCGGTGTCCCGGGACCAGGTGGCGGCTGGCGTCGCGGTCCTGGGGGCTGGAGGTGATCACGGTCAGTTCGGCGCACACCTCGGCCAGTGCGCTCGCGGATCGGGCCAGCAGCGGACGTCCCTGGACGTCCAGGTGGCGCTTGTCCCGGCCCATGCGCCGCGAGCCCCCGCCGGCCAGCAGCGCGCCGGAGACCTCGCCTGCCGCCACCTCGGCTCCTCGGTCGCTCCGCACGCACGCTAGCCGCGCGCCGCCCCGTCTACCCTCGCGCCGCATGAGCCCAGAACCGCAGGACGGCCCCGCCACGGCCGCCGCTCCCGACATCCGTCCCTACCTCGAGATCCGTACCGCCATGCCGGCGGGGTTCTCCCCGGACGGTACGCGGCTGCTGATCTCCTCCGACCTGCCGGGTAGCGCCCAGGTGCACCGCCTCGACCTCGGGGGGCCTGGTGGCCCTGGCGACGATGCCGCCCCCGGTGACCCCGGGTCCCCCGCGGCGCCCGCCCTGCCGGTCGCGGCCGAGGACCTCGCGGTGGTGACTCGCTTCGAGGAGCCGATCGGCGCCGGCTATCTGCCCGCCGACCCCACCGGCCAGGGCCGCGTGCGTCTGCTGCTGGCCACCGATCGCGGCGGCAACGAACGCCACCAACTGTTCACTGCCACCGATCGTCCGGCCACCCCGCTGCGCTCGGCCGACGACCTCGAGCCGCTGGTGGTCGACGACGACCACATCCACCGCCCCGGGGGCGTCACCCGCGACGGACGGTGGCTGGCGTACGCCACCAACCGTGGCGACGGGGTCGCCTTCGACACCTGGGTCCGGGACCTGCTCACCGGGACCGAACGGCGCGTGCTCGCCACCGGCGGCTGGACGGGACCGGGCGGTTTCTCGCCCGATGGGCGCTGGCTGGCGGTCGGCGAGTTGACCACCCGGGCGGGCGACAACCGGGTGCTGCTGGTCGATCTCGCGGCGGACGGGGGCGGTGACCCCATCGAGCTCGCCCCCCACCCGCAGGCCGCCGCGGCGGTCGGCACCCCGGCGTGGCTGCCTGACGGCTCGGCGTTCTTCTTCGCCACCGACGTCGGTCGCGAGCACGTCGGCATCGCCCGGGGCACGCCCGACGGGGCGTGGACTTTCGTCGTCGAGCCGGGCTGGGACGCCGGCTGCGGGCTGGACTGGTCCGGGCG
>SLLJ01000291.1 GCA_007134165.1 Nitriliruptoraceae bacterium
CCGACGCGGCGTACCCACACGGACACCCACGACCGGTTGCGTACGCCGCATCCCCCACGGTGGACCACGCGGCGTACCCATCCGGTCACCCATGACCGCCTCGGTACGCCGCATCCCGCTTACCGGGCCCGGGGGCAACGCGGGCCGGGCGTCGGATCCCCGGCCACGTCAGTAGGCTCCGCGCCGATCCCGGTCCGCGCCGATCCCGGTCCGCGCCGATCCCGGTCCGCGACGACCACGGTCAGAGACGACCACGGTCAGAGACGACCACGGTCCGCGCCGATCACGGTCCGAGACAACCACGGTCTACCACCCAGCAGGAGACAGCATGTCGGTGCACGAGGGCTACCGCCAGCGACTGGTCGAGGCCGCCGAGGCCATCCGCCTGGTCCGCGACGGCGACACCATCGTCGTTCCCATCGCCGCCGGCGAACCTCCGGCGCTGCTCGAAGCGCTCTCCGAGCAACGGCGCAGCCTGCGCGGGGTCACCGTGTTCCAGATGCTGCCGCTGCGTACCCCCGACTACCTCGACCCGGACACCGCCGAGCACGTGCGCCACGTCTCGCCGTTCCTCGGCGGACCGAGCCGACCCGGCGTCGCCGAAGGGTGGGCGGAGTACAGCCCGGCGTACTTCTCGGAGATCCCGGACCTGATCCGCCGTGGCCTGCAACCCTGCGACGTGGTCTTCGCCCAGTGCTCGCCGATGGACGAGTACGGCTACTTCTGCCTGGGCCTGTCCCCCGACTACACCATGGCCGCGATCAGCCAGGCCCGGGCCGTGGTGCTCGAGGTCAACGAGCAGGTGCCGTTCACGTTCGGCAACTGCCACGTGCACCTCTCCCAAGTCACCGCGGTCGTCGAAGGCGACCAGCCGCTGTTCGAGCTACCGGCGGCCACGGTGGGACCGGTCGAGCAGGCCATCGGCGGCTACGTCAGCGAGATGATCCCCGACGGGGCCACCCTGCAGATCGGCATCGGCGCGATCCCCGACGCCGTCGTGCAGCAACTCTCGGACAAGTCGGACCTCGGCGTGCACACCGAGATGTTCGGCGACGGGATCCTGACCCTGCTCGAGGCCGGGGTGGTCACCAACCGGCGCAAGGCCCTGCGCAACGGCAAGATGATCGCCACCTTCGCGCTGGGTTCGTCGCGGCTGTACCGCTTCATGCACCGCAACCCGGTGCTGCAGATGCACCCGGTCGACTTCACCAACGACCCGTTCCTCGCCGGACAGAACGACCGACTGCACTCGATCAACGGGGCGCTGCAGGTCGACCTGATCGGCCAGTGCGGGTCGGAGAGCCTCGGTCACCGCCCCTACTCGGGCACCGGCGGGCAGGTCGACTTCGTGCGGGCGGCCAACCGCTCCAAGGACGGCAAGTCCTTCATCGTGCTGCCCTCCACCGCCAAGGGCGGCACCGTCTCGCGCATCTCCCCCACCCTCAGCCCCGGCACCCACGTGACGACCAGCAAGAACGACGTGAACTACGTCGTCACCGAGTACGGCGTGGCCCAACTGCGTGGGCGCAGCACCCGGCAACGAGCCCGGGCGCTGATCGGCATCGCCCACCCTGACTTCCGCGCGGAGTTGACCGAGGCCGCCGAGCAGATGCGCCTGGCCTGAGTCAGCCGCCCGGGCGACAGATTCGGCCGCGCGGCGGCTGGCTGCGCCCCCCGGTCTAGAGCGCGGAGGAGAAGTAGGCGCTGACCGCCGACACCCACACATCGGTGGCGCCGGCCTCCACCAGGCTGGCCAGCGAGGTGGACACCGCCGCACGCGGCACCAGGGCGATCGCACGGAACCCGCCGTCCTCGGTGACGGACGCGCGGGCGATGCGCGACTCGGGCGAGAGGATCGCGGCGATGTCCATCGGGTTGCTGGCGATGACGTGCACCTGCACGTAGGTGCTGGCGCGTACCGCGCCGCGCAGCAGTTCGGCCAGCGTGCGCAGCTTGCGTGCCTTCCAGTGGGTGTCGTCGAACACCGAACGGTTGGCGATGAACTGGTTGCGGGAAACGAAGATCTCGGCGACCTCGCGCAGCTGGTTGGACTTCAGCGAGGCGCCGGTCTCGGTCGCCTCGATGATCGCATCCGCGAAGGTGCCGGCCTTGGCCTCGGTCGCCCCCCAGGAGAACTCCACGCGGGCGTCGATGCCGCTGCGGGCCAGCCACATCCTCGACACCCCGACCAGTTCGGTGGAGATCACGAACTCCTCACCGGCGGCCCGCTTGCGTTCGCAGGCGTCGCGCAGGTCATCGACGGTGCGCACCGGGTTGGCTTCGGGGACGGCCAGCACCCAGCGGATCGGTCGGGTGCTCTGCCGCGCGTAGGGCAGCTCAGCCAGCGTGACGATGTGGGGCAGCACGCCCTGCTCGACGATCCAGTCCTTGCCCGACAGCCCGGCGTCGATCCGGCCCGAGCCGACGTAGACCGGGATCTCCTGGGGCTTGAGCAGCACCGGACGGATCTGGGCGTCGTTGGAGGACAGCCACAGGTCACGGCTCGAACCCCCGAAGGACAGCCCGACCCGTTCGAAAGCGGCCAGCGTCGACTCCTGCAGGCTGCCCTTGGGGATCCCGAGGGTGACGACGGTGTCGCTCATCGCCCGGCGTCACCGTCGTCGAGCAGCCCACGCACCGCCGCGGGCAGCTGCTCACGGGCGCAGCTGATCTGTCCGGTCTGCCCGGCCTTGCGGTAGGTCTCACGATCGGCGATGTCGGCGCGCTGCTCGCTGCCGGCGCGCAGGTCCTTGACGGTCACCTGGTCCGCTTCGAGCTCCTTGCGCCCGACCATCACCGCCGCCCGGTAGCCCAGGCTGTTGGCGTACGACAGCTGGCGCCCGACCTTGCCCTGGTCCTTGCCGACGTACAGTTCCGCGCCGATGCCCTCGGCCCGCAGCTTCGCGGCGATGCCCGAGGACACCGCGGCGTCCACACCCGGCATGACCAGCACCAGCACCTGCACCCGGTCGGCGCCGGTGCCCAGGTCGACATCGAGGTTGCGCAGGCCAGTGACCAGGCGGTCCAGGCCGATCGAGGCCCCGACCATCGGCACGGCTTCGTCGAGGAAGCGGCTGACCAGCCCGTCGTAGCGTCCGCCGCCGACGACCGAGCCCACCCCGCCGCCGGCCAGCGTGCCCTCGTAGACGGTGCCGGTGTAGTAGGCCAGTCCGCGGGCCAGGCTCGGATCGAAGCGGGCGGACTCCTCGGCCACACCGAGTGCCTCGAGGTGGGCGGTGAGCTCGGTGGCCTCGGCCAGCGCCGCCTCGCTGAGCTCGCTGGGGGCGAGGTGCCCCGCGAGCGCAGCCACCACCTCGGCGCGGGTGGCGCCGGTCACGGCCACGAAGTCCAGCAGCGCATCGACCACCCCGCCGGTCAACCCCACCCCCGGGATGAAGTCGCCCGAGCGGTCGTAGCGGCCTTCGCGCAGCTCCTCGGCGAGCTGTCGGTCGGTGATGCGGTCGCTCTTGTCGAGCACCCGAAGCACGTGGGCGCAGCGCTCGGGATCGACGATGCCGACCCCGGCGAGGAACGCGTCGACGAGCTTGCGGTTGTTCACGCGCAGGTAGAAGGGCGGGCCGTCGTCGCCTCGGGGCAGCTCGAGGGCAGCGAAGGCGTCGACCATCACCGCCACGATCTCGGCGTCGGCGGCGATGGACTCGGTGCCGGCGACGTCGATGTCGACCTGGGTGAACTGGCGGAAGCGGCCCTGCTCGGGCTGAGGATCGTCGGCACGGAACACCGGCCCGAGGTGGTAGCGCCGGAAGGGCAGCTTGATCGGGTCGGGCGTGTACTGGGCGATGATGCGCGCGAAGGGAACGGTCAAGTCGAAGCGCAGACCCACCGTCTGCTGCTCAGGGTTGAGCAGCTGGAAGATCTGCGCGTCGGCTTCGTCACCCCCGGAGCCGACCAGGGTCGGCAGCAGCTCCATCACCGGCGTGTCCAGCGGCACGTAGCCGTAGTGCTCGTAGACCGCGCGGATGCGGCGCACGAGCTCGTTCTGCAGCGACATCTCGGCGGGCAGCACGTCCCGGAAGCCGCGCAGGGTTTGCGGACGGACGAGCCGGCTCATGCTTCCTCGATGCTGGTCGAACCATTGCCGGAGGTCCGGCGTGCGCGTGGTGGTACCGGGAACGGGAATTGAACCCGTGCCACCTGATCCACAATCAGGTGCTCTACCACTGAGCTATCCCGGCTCGCCCTGCCACGGACTGATGGCAGGCTCAGACAGGCTTGGAGAGTATGCCCGCCAGGTCGGGTCGGGAGTCTAGCGATCGGTGCCCGACTTGGGAAAACAGTGCCCGCGGCTTGTTGTAGTAGGCGGCCCACTCCTTGTCGCCGTAGGAGAAGTGCCACCACTCGCCGTCGAACGGCGCGAAGCCGGCCGAGATCATCACTCGGCGCAGCAGCTGGCGGTTGGACCACGCCTCGGCGCTGATGAACGGCGAGAAGGTGAACGAGTCGTCGGAGAAGTCCCACACCGAGGTGCCCATGTCGACCGGCACACCGTCGCGCAGGATGTGCACGTCCACCGCGCCGCCGGTCGGATGGCCCGACACCTCGGGCACGGCGATCTTGCGGTGGGTGGCGCTGAGCAGTTGCTGCTCGTCGTCGAAGCGGGGGGCCAGCTCGGCCTTGGCCGCTTCGAACAGCTGCTGCTGGACCTCGAGGGTGCGGTAGCCGTAGACCAGCTCGAGCCGGAAGGCCGAATCGTGGTTGCGCAGCTCCTGCCCGGCCCAGAACAGCCGGTCGAGCACGGTCTCGCGCAGCAGGATCTTCTCGCCGGTGTAGGGGATCATGTCCTGGTTCTGGTGGTCGACGTTGAGCACCGGCGAGGGTCGCACCGGCAGGAACGGGGCCTCGTCCTCATGGTCGTCGACGGGGATGTCGAGGTAGTCGCGGAAGTCGAGCATCTTGTCGGCCAGCAGCTCGTAGACCGCTGTGCGGCTCTCGCTCATCGCAGCATCACCTCACCGTCGGACAGCACCTCGACCTCGCCGGCGATCCAGGCCTCGGCGACGCGGCCAATCGCGTCAGCATAGTGGGCACCGGCTCGGATGATCCGGCCCGAGGGTTGACCCACGTCGACCTCCACGGGCGCCTGGCGCTGGTGGGCCAGCGCCACCGCGATCGCGCCGGTGCCGCTGCCACAGGCCGTCTCGTCGAACACCGTGTCGACCTCGTCGACCCACACCGAGAACGCCGCCTGCGCGGCGTCAGGCTGCCAGCAGGTCACGCCCAGCGCCCCCCGGTCGAGCAGCGGGTCACGCTCGCCGCCGTCGGGGACATCGCGCAACTCGTCGAGCAGCGCGCGGCGAGCCGTGTCACCCGGCAGTTCGTCGCCGGCAACCACGAGGTGGGTGATCCCCTCCAGGCCCACCAGCACACCGTGCGAGGTGGGACGCACCACCTCGGCGTCGTCGGGCAGCGGCAGGTGCAGGCGCACCCCGTGCGCGTCGACCTCGAAGGCCAGCGGCGCGCGGACCCCGCTGGCCTCGAGCCAGCCGCACATCGGCCGGCCCCGGGTGGCCAACCGCACGACGCTGCGAGCGGCGTTGCCGCAGAACTCCCCGCCGAACATCTCCATGCGGGCGATGGCGCGGGGATCGAACGGCTCGGTGACGAAGCAGCACTGCTCGATGCCGGGCAGGTCCGGATGCGCGTCGGCCAGCGCCCGGATCAGTCGCCGATTCAGCGTGGCACGATCCTCATCGAGCCGGTGCTGGTCGAACACGACCGCGGTGGCGTTGCCCGACGGGTAGGTGACCGCCACCCGGTGCAACCGGTCGGGGTCGGCGCACGGCGAGACGGTGGCGGGCCCCGGCCGGGTCAGGCGCACGCTGCGGTGCAGCCGGCTGCGTCCCGCGACGTCGGTGCGGGGCACCAGCGTGGCCGCCCCGTCGGGCTCGAAGCCGTGCGCGCGGTACAGGCCCAGCGCGGCATGGTTGTCGGCCTTGGTCCACACCTCGACGCAGACGGCCTGGCGCACCGGCGGGTGGTCGAGCAGCGCGCTGAGCAGGCGCCGGCCGAGCCCGACCCCCTGCCGGTCGGGGTGCACGGCGAACTCGGCGAGGTGGTAACGGCCGGGGACGCGCTGCTCGCCGCCCGCCAACGCGACCGCCTCGCCGCGGTCGTGGGCGAGCAGGACCTCGCCGCCGCGTCGGAGCAGTCCGGTCAACGCCGCCTCGGCGTCCGCCGCGGAGATCGCTTCGAGGTACGGCGGGCGGGAGAACGCCGCCCGGTAGAGGTCCACGGCCGCAGCCCAGTCGGGGGCCCGGCCGGTCGGACCCGGCTCGAGTGGTTGGAGATCGAGAGGCACGGGTCGGCTCGAGGTGCGGGGGACAGGAGACGCTTCCGACCGCGTGCCGCGGCCCTCGCGGTCGGGGATTCGCAGACGGGGCGTCGCGGACGAGGGGTCGAACCCCGGCCCGCCGGCACGATGGTGCCGTCAGGGTAGCCCCGCGGTCGGGAGGGGCGCCCCGAGGGACCGCCGAGCGCCAGCGACGGGCGTGCGGGACCCGACGGGAGTTGGCTCGTAGGCTGCATGGCATGCCCACGCGACGACTCCGCCGAGCCGCATGGGCGGCCATGCTCGCCGTAGCGGTCGCCTCGGCCGCCACGATGCCCTCCGGCGCACCGGAACGGACCGACCCACCGACGACCCGACCCAGCGTGGTCCGGTCAGCGATCACCACGCCGAGCGTCTGCGCCTCGGCGCCGGTGGCACCCTTCGCCGATCGCGCACGGGTTGCCGCCGTGCACCGTGACGCCGTGGACTGCCTGTGGCACCTCGGGGTGATCGACGGGCGCCCAGGTGGGGACGGTCGGGTCACGTTCGACCCGGCGGCCACGACCACCCGCGGGCAGTTCGCCGCGATGCTCCACCGCCTGCTCGTGGCTACCGGGCACGCCGAGCAGTTCACCGAGGTCCGGCAGCCGCGCTACCTCGACGTCCCCGAGGGCCACCGGTTCGACCGGGCCGTGCACGCACTCGCGGCAGCCGGGATCGTCGCCGGACTCGACGACGTGTCGTTCGATCCGGCCGCCCCGGTCCGCCGCGACCAGGCGGCATCCCTGGTGCTGCGCGCGGCAGGCTGGTCGATCGGTCAGCAGCTCGCACCCGCCGGCGGCCCCTACTTCGCCGACGTGCGCGGGGGCACCCACCGAGCCGCGGTCGACGCCGGCTTCGAGCTCGGGCTGATCACCGGGGATCGGCGTCCGTGTACCCCCGTCGGAGGCGGGCTCGGTGGCGTGTTCGCACCGCTCGACGGTCTGCAACGTCAGCACGCCGCGGCACTGCTGATGCGGGTGATGCCGGCAACCGACGCGATCGCCGCCGGCGGACCCGACCTCGAGCAGCCCGACCCAAGCTGCCCCCCGCCGGTGTGGGAGCCGGATCTCGAAGCGGCGGTGGCCTACGCATCGACGCGTCCGGGACGGACCCGCATCGCCGCGCTGGGCACCGACGGCGAAGTGGTGGGTTACCGGTCAGCTGAGACGGTGCCGGCGGCCAGCGTCATCAAGGCGATGTTCCTGGTCGCCTACCTCAACCATGCGAGCGTGCGCGACCGCCCCCTGACCCGCGACGATCTTGACCTGCTCGAGCCGATGATCCAGCGCTCGACCAACGAGCCGGCCACCCGCATCGCCGACCTCGTCGGTCCCTACGCCATGCGACAGCTCGCCGAGGACGCTGGCCTGCGGGACTTCGCCTACACGCGCCCGTGGGGACTGAGCCGGATCTCTGCCCGCGACCAGGTCCGGTTCCTGCTCGAGGTGGAGCAGTACGTGCCGACCCGGCACCGCGACACGGCGCTGCGGCTGCTGCGCGAGGTCGTGCCCGAGCAGCGCTGGGGCCTGCAGGCGGTCGATGGGAGCTGGACCGCGCACCTCAAGGGCGGCTGGGGGTCGGGGACCGGAGCCGTCAACCACCAGGTGGTGATGCTGCGCCACGCGGATGGCACCCGGGTGGCGCTGGCGGTGCTGGTCACCGACAGCGGGAGCCACGCCCAGGGCTCGACCACGCTGGATGGCGTGGTGCGACGGGTCCTGGCCGATCTGCCGGCGTGGTGAGCGCCAGGCGGGCCCGACTCTCCGTGGCATCGGCGAGCCGGGGACCTAGCGTGGAGGTCCGGCCTCGTCCACCGCCAGCCCGTTGGCCGCGTCGTGTGCCCGCATCCGGGCCTGCTGGGCCCGCTGCCACGGCCAGTGCCCCTCGGTCTCGACCTCGATGGCCCAGCTCAGGAACGTGCGGATCAGCACGATGATGCCGAGCGCGCTCACGCTCTGAAGGGTCAGGTCGAGCGCGACGGTCTGGATGATGTCGGCGGCGATCAGGACCTCGAGGCCCAGCAGCAGCACCCGGCCAAGCCCCTCCCGGGTCTCGGGGAACACCTCGTCCCATGGACGGCGCAGTATCCGGTGTAGGGCCGTGCGGCTCAGTACCCAGCCCGTGCCGATCGCGAGGATGCCGACCGCGACGAGTTCGATCGCCAGCACGATGTTCTCGACGATGCCGTGCAGGTCCATGCTCTCCCCGGTCAGTCGGTGGCGTCGGACGGCTTGACGATACGCGCGACGAAGAAGCCTTCGAAGCGTTCGTCGGGCAGGATCCGCAGGGTGTGGTCCAGCTCGCCGGCGAAGCGCTCACCGGCCCAGTCGGTGCGTCCGGGCCGCGTCGGGCAGCTCAGCCCCTCCACCTCGAACGGCTCGAGGTGCGCAGAGGTGTGGCGCAGCAGCCGGTCGACGGGCAGCTCGTTCTCTTCCGGCGCGTAGGTGCAGGTCGAATACACCAACACGCCGCCGGGCCGCAGCAGTCCGTAGCCGACCCGCAGTGCCTTGCGCTGCAGGTAGCTGAAGCGCTGCACACGATCCAGCGACCAGGCCCGTGGCTCGTCGCGTCGCCGCAGATCCAGCAGCGCCTCACCGGTGCACTGCGCGTCGACGAGCACGCGGTCGAAGCGCTCTGCGCCGAGCAGGGCGGCCAGGTGCTCGGCGTGGTCGGCCCGCAGCTCGACGTGCTCGACCCCCAGCAGCTCAAGGACCTCGCGCAGCTTGGCCAGCCGCGGCCGCGAACGGTCGTTGGCCACGAAGCTGGCCTGCCCACCCGCACGGGCGGCGGCGTGCGCGAGCTTGCCGCCGGGCGCGGCGAACATGTCGAGCACGCGATGGCCTGGTTGCACGTCCAGCGCGAGCACCGGCAGGAAGCTCGACGGGTTCTGGATGAACAGCTCCCCCGAGCGATGCGCCGCGCAGGCCGACAGCTCGTGGGTCGGTCCGTCGAAGGCGAAGCCCTCGCCGATCCATGGGTAGGGTTCGATCGGCCCCGCGGGCAGCCGCCCAGCCAGCGCATCGAGCCCGGCCGGCCCCGGGGGGGCACCCCGCAGCGGGTTGGTGCGGAAACTGGGTCCCTGCACCGCGCTGAGCAGCTCGAGCGCCTCGTCGGCGCGCAGGTCGACGGTGGCCGCGGTGCGCTCGACCAGCAGGGAGCGGCGGGGTCCGCCGGCCGATCTGGCCACCGCCACCTCCTCGATGTCTGGTGGGCGCCGGGCAGCTCCGACCGGCCCGGCTGCGAGCCTACGTCACCCGGCTGCGAGGTTGCCCGGGACCCGCAGGACGAGCGTTCACGACGCCCCGAGGGAGTCGGTCCCATGCACACCCGAACCTACGTTGACCTCGCCGAGCAGATCCTGGTTCGCCCCCCACGTCGTGGGGCGACCCGTATCGTGGCGGTGGACGGCGGCTCGGCCTCGGGCAAGACGACCATCGCCACCCGCCTGGCCCGGGCGCTGGAGGCCTCGCTGGTGCACAGCGACGACGTGGCCTGGTGGGAGAGCTTCTTCGACTGGTGGCCGCTGCTGATCGACGGGGTGCTCGAACCGCTGGCAGCCGGCCGCAGCGTGCGCTACCGCCCACCGGCCTGGGAGCGCCGGGACCGGCGCGGCGCGATCGTGGCTGAACCCGGTCCGGCAGTGGTCGTCGAGGGGGTGGGGGTGTCGCGCCGGGAGCTCGCCGACCACCTCGACGTCGCCGTCTGGGTCGACACCGACCGCCAGCTCGCGCTCGAGCGCGGGATGGGACGTCCGGGCGAGAACCTGGACTTCTGGCGCGAGTGGGAACGGGCCGAGGAGGACCTCCTCGACCACGACCGTCCGTGGGAGCGGGCGTGGGTCCTGATCTCCAACGACCCACCCGGCCCACCCGACCCGGACGTCGAGGTGGCACTCATCGAGCAGGCGACCTGGCGGCGCGAGGACCGGCCGACCTGGGAGCCGGGCCCCGATGGGCACTGAGGGCGCCGGCCCGACGGGTCCGGATCCGTGGACGGGCACGCCCTGCGACGGTTGGGGCCGGTATCCGTCGTCGAGGGCCGGTCAGTCCTCGTTGCCGTTCGGGTCGGGGGGCAGGTACTCCACGGGGATCTCCCGGCTGCGCTGCTGGATGCCGGGCTCTCCGTAGGGGTAGTCAGCCGCCCCCGGATCGCTGGCCGCATCGAGCCGGGCGGTCTCCTCGGGGTCGAGGTGCAGCCCCGCCGCGCCGAGGTTGTCGACCAGCTGCTGCTCGGTGCGAGCACCGAGGATGACCGAGGTGACCTGGGGACGATCGACCAGCCAGGCCAGCGCGACCTGGGCCATCGACACCCCGCGATCCTCGGCGATCGACTCGACCGCCTCGAGCACGTCCCAGGTGCGCTGCTGGGCGCTGCGCCGGGCATAGGCCTCGACCCCACGATCGGGGTTCTCGCCCAGTCGGGTCGCGCCCGTCGGGCGCTCGTCGCGGCGGTACTTGCCGGTCAACCAGCCGCCGGCCAGCGGCGACCACGGCAGCAGCCCGAGCCCGTTGGCCGCGCAGGCGGGCACCCACTCCCACTCGATCTCCCGGACCAGCAGGTTGTACTGCGGCTGGAGGCTCACGGGCACCGGCCAGTTGTGGAACTCGGCGAGGTCGACGGCGCGCTGCAGCTGCCAGCCGGTGAAGTTGGACAACCCGACGTAGCGGATCTTGCCGGCCGACACGGCGTCGTCGAGGAAGCGCAGGGTCTCCTCGAGTGGAGTGATCGGGTCGAAGGAGTGCAACTGGTAGAGGTCGATGGTCTCGACTTGCAGCCGGCGCAGCGAGTCCTCGAGCGCCACCGACAAGTGGCGGCGAGACAACCCGACCTGGTTGGGGAACGGGCCGGTCGGGAACCGGCCCTTGGTCGCGAGCACGACCCGGTCGGCGAAGCGGGGGGGACGGGCGCGCAGCCAGCGACCGACGATCGCCTCGGACTCGCCGTCGGCGTAGACGTCGGCGGTGTCGATGAAGGTGCCACCGGCACCGACGAAGCGGTCGAGTTGCGCGAACGATCCCGGCTCGTCGGTCTCCTGCCCGAAGGTCATGGTCCCCAGGCACAGCGTCGAGACGACGCAGCCGCTGCGTCCCAGCATCCGGTACTCCACGAGCGCCTCCTCCGGTCTCGACAGCTCGGTCGGGACCGTAGTCGGGGGAGGCAGCCACCCGGCAACGTCTGATCGGCCGCGCGCGTGCACCTGGCGTTCATCCAGCAGACGATCAGCGGACAGCAACCCACCCGCAGCGGCATCCCGGCCGGAACTCGGAAGGAGCGCGCCCGGCCTGCAACCGGCGCTCGACCCTCTCCCGCCCGGCGCCCACCACCCGAGGAGGGGGCCCGCAGCCCCACCGAACCCAGCCCCGCCCGGCAGCCCGCGATCCGGCACGGCTTCCGGACCCGCACCCGCCGACCCCGCCCCGTCAGCCGGCCCCGCCCTGACGTGGCCTCCCCATCCGGACGCCGCATCCCGGTGAGCGCCGAGGATCGTGCGCATATCGTTTCCAACAGAGCGATGGTCGCACGAATTGAGCGGGGCAGCCTGCCGTGGCATGCCGGCGACGCACGCGGGGAGCGAGGAGCACAGCCGGGAGAGCGGCGATCGCGCCAAGGCGAAGCAAGCGCCCCGAAGCGCAGCAAGCGCCCCGAAGCGCAGCAAACACGCCGAGGCGCAGCAAACACGCCGAGGCGCAGCCGGCACGGATCCAGGACTCCCTGCCCGCCGGGCGAGGGGTGAACTGCAACGCGTCACACGTTGCGGCGGTACTGCCCTCCGACCTCGAACAGCGCGTTGGTGATCTGCCCGAGCGAGCAGTGGCGCACCGCCTCCATCAGCACTCCGAAGACGTTGCCGCCTGCGGTTGCCGCCTCCTGCAGCGCGGCCAGCCAGCGCTGGGACTCGTCGCGGTGGGCCAACTGGAACGCGTGGACCCGGTCGAGCTGCGAGCGCTTCTCGTCTTCCGTGGCCCGGGCGAGCTCGACCACCGGCGGTGGCTGATCCGCGGCGTCCTCGCGCAGGAAGGTGTTGACCCCGATGATCGGCAGCGAGCCGTCGTGCTTGCGGTGCTCGTAGAGCATCGACTCGTCCTGGATGCGTCCGCGCTGGTAGCCGGTCTCCATCGCGCCGAGCACTCCGCCACGGTTGGCGATGCGGTCGAACTCGTCGAGCACCGCCTCCTCGACGAGGTCGGTGAGCTCATCGATGATGGACGCCCCCTGCAGGGGGTTCTCGTTGGTTGCCAGCCCCCACTCCTGGTCGATGATCATCTGGATCGCCAGCGCCCGGCGCACCGAGGACTCGGTGGGGGTGGTGATCGCCTCGTCGTAGGCGTTGGTGTGCAGCGAGTTGGTGTGGTCGTAGATCGCGCACAGCGCCTGCAGGGTGGTGCGGATGTCGTTGAAGTCCATCTCCTGGGCGTGTAGGGAACGGCCCGAGGTCTGGATGTGGTACTTCAGCTTCTGTGAGCGGTCGTTGGCCCCGTACCGTTCGCGCATCGCGACCGACCAGATCCGCCGCGCGACCCGGCCCATGACGGTGTACTCGGCGTCCATGCCGTTGGAGAAGAAGAACGAGAAGTTGGGCGCGAAGTCGTCGATGTCCATGCCGCGGGCCAGGTAGGCCTCGACGTAGGTGAACCCGTTGGCCAGCGTGAACGCGAGCTGCGAGATCGGGTTCGCCCCGGCCTCGGCGATGTGGTAGCCGGAGATCGACACCGAGTAGAAGTTGCGGACCTGCTGCTCGATGAACCACTCCTGCACATCCGCCATGCAGCGCAGGGCGAACTCGGTCGAGAAGATGCAGGTGTTCTGGCCCTGGTCCTCCTTGAGGATGTCGGCCTGCACGGTGCCGCGCACCGAGGACAGGGTGAACGCCCGGACCTGGGTGGCCTCCTCCGGGGTGGGCGCACGCCCCTCCCGCGCGACGAAGGCGTCGAGCTGCTGGTCGATGGCCGTGTTGAGGAACATCGCGAGGATGGTGGGCGCCGGACCGTTGATCGTCATCGACACCGAGGTGGTCGGCGAGCACAGGTCGAAGCCGTCGTACAGCGCCTTCATGTCGTCGAGCGTGGCGATCGACACTCCCGAGGTGCCGACCTTGCCGTAGACGTCGGGCGCCTCGGCCGGGTCGCGGCCGTAGAGGGTGACCGAGTCGAAGGCGGTGGACAGCCGGGTCGCCGCGTTGCCCTCGGAGAGGTAGTGGAAGCGGCGGTTGGTGCGGAACGGATCGCCCTCCCCGGCGAACATCCGGGCCGGGGCCTCGCCCTCCCGCTTGAAGGGGAACACCCCGGCGGTGTAGGGAAAACTGCCCGGCAGGTGCTCGGAACGCAGGAAGGTCAGCCGGTCGCCAGCGTCCATGCGTCGCGGCAGGGCCACGCGCGGGACCTTGGTCCCCGACAGGGTCTCGCGGGTCAGCGGCACCCGGATCTCGCGGTCGCGCACGGTGTAGACGAACTCGTCGCCGGCGTACTCCTCGACCATCGACGTCCAGCGCTCCAGCAGTGCGCGCGACTCCTCGGACAGGTCGTGCTCAACGGCTTCGAGCCGTCGTTCGAGCGCGCCGACGGCGGCATCGACGTCGGGGTCGCCGGCCTCCTGACTGGCGTCGGCGGTGACCTCCTCGATCGCAGCCTGCAGGCGCTGGCGGCGCCGGGCGAGCTCGGCCTGCTCGGCGGTGGTGCGGTGGTAGTGGCGCACCGCGTCGGCGATCTCGGCGAGGTAGCGCTCGCGTCCGGGCGGCAGCACCCCGTCGAGCCGGGTCGAGACCCGGGTGTCGACCCGCGGCAGCACGCCGCCATCGGCCGGCAGTCCGTGGGGGGCGAGCTGGGCGACGAGCTCCTGGTACAGCGCGGTCACCCCGTCGTCGTCGAAGCGGGCCGCGGAGGTGCCGAACACCGGCATGTCCTCCCAACTCGCCCCGAAGGCCTCGCGGTTGCGCACGAGTTGGCGGGCGACGTCCCGCCGGGCGTCGTCGGCACCTCGACGCTCGAACTTGTTGATCGCGACCGCGTCGGCGAAGTCAAGCATGTCGATCTTCTCGAGCTGCGAGGCGGCGCCGAACTCGGGGGTCATGACGTACAGCGAGGTGTCGACGTGGGGCACGATGCCGGCATCACCCTGCCCGATGCCCGGGGTCTCGACGATCACGAGGTCGTGGCCGGCGGCCTTGAGCGCCGCGACGGCATCGTCGAGGTGGCCGGGCAGCTCACCGCCCGCGTGCCTGGTCGCCATCGACCGGAAGTACACCCGGCCCGGGGTGATGGTGTTCATCCGGATGCGGTCGCCGAGCAGTGCTCCGCCGCCTCGTCGCCGGGTCGGGTCGATGGCCAGCACCGCGACCCGCAGCTTGTCCTCGCGGTCCCGTCGGAAGCGGCGTACCAACTCGTCGGTGAGCGAGGACTTGCCCGCCCCCCCGGTGCCGGTGATGCCGAGCACCGGCACCCGGCGCGCCGTCGCCGCGCCTCGAACCCCCTCGAGCAGCGCCTGCGGGGCCCGACCGGCCTCCAGCACGCTGAGCGTGCGCGCCAGCGCTACCTCGTCCCCGGCGAGCAGGTCGTCGAGGTCGATGCCTGCGGCGTCCGGCACGACCCGGCAGGCCTCGATCATCTCCTGGATCATGCCCACCAGACCGAGCCGCTGCCCGTCGGCCGGTGAGTAGATGCGGGCCACGCCACGCTCGTGCAGCAGGGCGATCTCGTCGGGGACGATCACCCCACCGCCGCCGCCGAACACCTTGACGTGGCCCATTCCGCGGGCCCGGAGTTGCTCGACGAGGTAGGTGAAGTACTCGACGTGGCCGCCCTGATACGAGCTGATCGCCACCCCCTGCGCGTCCTCCTGGACGGCGGCGGCCACCACCTCGTCGACGCTGCGGTCGTGGCCGAGGTGCACGACCTCGGCGCCCTGCGACTGCAGGATGCGCCGCATGATGTTGATCGCGGCATCGTGGCCGTCGAACAGGCTCGCGGC
>SLLJ01000159.1 GCA_007134165.1 Nitriliruptoraceae bacterium
ACTCACCCGGAGGTTTCGACGAACTGCTCGCCTCCCTCGCCGAACGCTCACGCAACGACGACCTGGAGGTGAGCCTGCACGTCTACCCGTTCGAGTGGTGGGACGACGACTGGGACGACGATTGGGACAATGGCTGGGACAATGGCTGGGACCACTGCTGGGACAACGGCGTCGACCCCGACGAACCCGTAGAGCCCGAGGCCGCCACGCGTCGCGAGCCCGGGCCGATCCCCGACCCCGAGCCCTCACCGGATCCGGAGCCGGTCCCGCCCGACGAACCACAGCCGGGCCCCGATGACCCACAACCACCCATCATGCCCCCCGACGCCGACGAGGTGGTGACCATCTCGGCCACCCTCCGCCTCGACGCGGTCGTCGAGGGCTTCGCCATGGCAAGCGTGGTGGTCGGCCCCGAAGACCTGCCCGACGACTGTCCCCCGGACGACGAACCGCTGCCCGAGGATCCGGACGCCCCCGATCCGGGCGACGGTCCGGGGTTCGAGGACGTCGACCCGGACAACACCCATGCTGCGGCGATCATGCAGGCCGCCGCGCTCGGGTTGACCAACGGGGTCTCGCAGGACCCGCCGCGCTTCGCCCCGCAACTCCCGGTCCGCCGGGATCAGGCGGCGAGCTTCGTGGCTCGCCTCCTGGCCTCCGGCCCACGGACGCTTCCCGAAGCCGAGGAGCCGCGTTTTGGTGACCTCGAGGCCAACGTGCACGCCTCCGCGGTCGAATCGCTGGCCGCGGCCGGGATCGTGCAAGGTCGCAACGACGGGCGTTTCGCCCCGGCCGAGACGGTCACCCGGGCGCAGCTGACCAGCATGCTGATCGAGGCGCTGCGCTGGTCGACCGACGAGCCCTTCGTCGCCGAGGACGGCCCGCACTTCCCGGACGTGTCCGGGGTGCACGCCCCGGCGATCGACGCCGCGTTCGAGCTCGGGCTGGTCTCCGGCCGTGCCGACGGCACCTTCGGCCCGGAGCTTGCCGTACGCCGCGACCAGGCAGCCAGCCTGCTGGTACGTGCCTACGAGCTCCTGCACGCCGACGGCTGACGCTCCCCGTTACCCCCCCGGCCCCGCTGCATCGTGCGGCGGGGCCGGGTCGTGGGCCGACTCAGCTCACAAGGGATGAACGGCTCCTGGCCGGCGGTTCACGGCCAACGGGTTCACTGGTTGGGAGTTCTTCCACGGGCACGCCGACGACCGTCATGATCAACCCATCGACCAACTCCTCGGCCGGAGGCCAGGGGAACCGGTCACGCGCCGCTCGCAACGTGGCCAGACCATGCTCGGCGGCCCACAGCAGCGTGGCGATCCGCACCGGGTCGCCGGCCCTGGCCGCACCCGCAGCCTGGACCGCGGCGACCCGAGCGACCAACCCGTCAAAGGCGACCGAGGTCCCGGTGCCGTCGGCCCGCAGCAGCTGGGTCTCGCGCCGCGCGTCGAACAGCGCCCGATACCGACCTGGATGACGCTCGGCCCACCCGAGGTAGGCGAGCATTCCGGCGCGCAGTGCCGCCACCGCTCCGGCGTCACGGGCATCCTTCGCGGCCGCTGCGGTCGTACGTGCGAGGTCGTCATACCCGCGCATCACCACCTCCCGGATCAGCGTCTGCTTGTCGGGGAAGTGCAGATACAGCGCAGGAGGAGTCACCCCAGCCTGGCCGACGATGGCGCGGATGGTCACGGAACGTTCGTCGCCGTGCTCGGCGAGCAGCCGCTCGGCCGCGTCGAGAAGCTCGCCGCGAAGCCGTGCGCCCTCGCCACGGACGCTGCGTGTCCGCGCCATCGTCCGTCGTCTCCTTGGCCGGGGCACCGCGTACCCGTGCCGCATGAGCGGACCCTGGCAGCCGATCCCAACCTAGCCGGTCAGGCAGCAGCCGGGTGCCGTGACCCCGGCTTGACATGGTATGAACGGACGATAACTTATCGTACGTTCATACCGAAGGGAGCCTGATGCCCGACCCCCGGAACCCGCACCTGCTCGATGCGCCCTCGCTGCCATCCGGCGACCCCGCCCCGCCGACCCGACGGCGACGCTGGCCACGCGTGCTTCTGATCGCGGTCGTGGTGCTGAGTCTGGCTGGGTTCGTCGGCTACCGCCTGCTGCTCGGCTCGCCGTGGGGCGCCTTCCTGACGCTGTTCGCCGACGATCACCGAGCAGAGAACTTCCGCACGATGGACACCATCTTCCCCGCGGTCGACCTCCCGTCCGGCGATGATCCCTGGGAACTCGCCGACGACCAGCGCCCGCTGCCCGCCAGCTACCGCTTCGAGGGTGAGCAACGCAACCTCGAGGAGTTGCTCACCGAGACCCAGACCACCGGCCTGGTGGTCCTGCATGACGGCACGATCACCCACGAGCGCTACCGGCTCGGCAACGACGAGACCTCGCCCGCCACCTCCTGGTCGATGGCAAAGTCGGTGGTCTCCGCGCTGGTCGGCATCGCGATCGCCGAGGGCCACCTCGAAGGGGTCGACGACGAGGTGGTCGACTACGTCCCCGAGCTCGCGGGTTCCGGGTACGACGGTACGACCCTCGAGGACCTGCTGACCATGTCCAGCGGCGTGGACTTCGACGAGGGCTACGACTCCTGGCTCGCCGACGTCAACATGATCTTCGTGCGATCCATGGGTTTCGATGAGCCGATGCTCGACTACTACGCCGGGCTCGAGCGCATCCGCGAGCCCGGCACCTTCAACGCCTACGCCAGTTCCGACACCGGGGTACTGGCCGCGGTGCTCACCGCGGCGACCGGCGAGCCGCTCGCCGGGTACGCCTCCAGCCGGCTGTGGGAACCGGCTGGGATGGAGGCCGATGCGTTCTGGAGCACCGACCGCTCCGGCGCCGAGATCGGGTTCTGCTGCCTCAACGCCCGGCTGCGCGACTACGCGAGGTTCGGCCAGCTCTACCTCGACGACGGGGTGCGCGACGGTCACCGCATCCTGCCCGAGGGCTGGGTGGCGGCATCCACCACACCCTCCGCTCCGAGGCTGCAGCCAGGGGACAACCCCGACTCCGACTGGAGTTTCGGGTACGGCTACCAGTGGTGGATCCCCGAGGATCCGCGTCCGGGTGAGTTCACCGCCATCGGGGTGTGGGGCCAGTACGTGTACGTCGACACCACCCACCGCGTGGTGATCGCCCGCACGGCCACCGATCCCGGCTTCGACGAGCGGGACCACGAGATGATCGCCGCGTTCCGTGCGATCGTGGACGAACTCGCCGCCGGCTGAAGCGCACGACCCCAGGCCACCCACCGCTAGCCTCCGGCGAGCACCCGATCCCGAGGAAGCTGGAGCGTTGCGCGTGGCCGAGTACTGCTACGTCATGAAGGGCCTGACCAAGACCGTACCCGGCGGCAAGGAGGTCCTCTCCAACATCTGGCTGTCGTTCTACCCGGGAGCGAAGATCGGGGTGATCGGTCCCAACGGTGCGGGCAAGTCCACGCTGCTCAAGATCATGGCCGGCGTCGACACCGAGTTCGAGGGTGAGGCCTGGCCGGCACGCGGCACCTCCGTGGGCTTCCTGCCCCAGGAGCCCGAGCTCGACCCGAACCGCTCGGTGCGCGACAACGTGCTGGCGGGCCTCGGCGAGATCGCCGAGCTCGTGCCCCGCTACAACGAGCTCGCCGCCCGGCTCGCCGAGCCCCTCGACGACGACGAGATGCTGCGGGTCACCACCGAGATGGGCGAGGTGCAGGACGCCATCGACGCCGCGGACGCCTGGGACCTCGACCGCCACATCGAGGTGGCGATGGACGCCCTGCGCGTCCCCGACGCGGATGACCCCACGACCCTGTCGGGCGGCGAGAAGCGCCGGGCCGCGCTGTGCCGGCTGCTGCTGTCCAAGCCCGACATCCTGCTGCTCGACGAGCCCACCAACCATCTCGACGCGGAGTCGGTCGCCTGGCTGCAACGGCATCTGCGCGACTACGCCGGCATGGTCGTGTCGATCACCCACGACCGCTACTTCCTCGACGAGGTCGCGGAGTGGATCCTCGAGGTCGACCGCGGCAAGGGCTACCCGTATCAGGGCAACTACTCGGGCTGGCTGGAGCAGAAGCGTGCCCGGCTCGCCCAGGAGGAGCGCGAGGAGTCCGCCCGCCAGCGCCAGCTCGCCGAGGAGGCCGAGTGGGTGCGCCGCTCCCCCGAGGGCCGGCGTGCCAAG
>SLLJ01000472.1 GCA_007134165.1 Nitriliruptoraceae bacterium
CGAACTGAGGATCCCCCAGCCGCTCACGCCGCCGAAGCCGGGCAGTCCGGTGCCTCCGGCGCTGAAGATCACACCGAACAGCAGGGTGGTGACCAGCACCGCGTTGACCACACCGACGAGGATCGCGTCGATGATGCGGGCCAGGATGCGGGTGCCCAGATCAGCGGGAGCGCCGACGCCGGAGGGCTGCTGCTGCGGGTACTGGGGGCTCCCGAACTGGCCGGGCTGGCCGCCAGCGGGGGGGAAGCCGCCGGGTGGGGGTGCCGGCTGTCCGCCGGGTGGGGGCGGCTGCTGTCCGCCGGGTGGGGGCGGCTGCTGTCCGCCGGGTGGGGGCGGCTGCTGGCCACCGGGGGGTTGGTTCGGGACATCGCTCACGGGCTACCTCCACGGGACGGCGTCAGGCGCGGCTCATGGGATGTGTTCCTCCCACCGTAGCCGTCGACGGGCGGGAGGGACAGGGGTCGGGGTCGATCTGTTCCGTGGGTCGAGTCTGTCACATCGTTGTGCCCGCTGCCGGCAACCCTCGCGGCGCCGACCGAACAGGGGCTGGGGGTTGCGGGCAGGTCCGGGACCGGTCGGGCACGGGGCTAGGCTCGGGCCGTCTGACCGTCAGGAGGTCGCCGCGTGGGAACCCATCGCATCGCCGTGCTCGGAGGCGACGGCATCGGCCCGGAGGTCGTGGCCGAGGGCGGCAAGGTGCTCGACCGCCTCGAGCAGCTCGAGGGCTTCACCACCGAGCGGGTCGAGTACGACCTCGGCGGGCGGCGCTACCGGACGACCGGCGAGGTGCTCTCCGAGGCCACCCTGGAGGAGCTCCGGGGCTTCGATGCGATCTACCTCGGCGCCGTCGGAACCCCGGACGTCCCTCCCGGGATCATCGAGCGGGGGCTGCTGCTCAAGGTGCGCTTCGCCTTCGACCAGTACGTCAACCTGCGTCCGGTCAAGCTCTACCCGGGGGTGGACTCGCCCGTGGCCGGGCTCACCCCCGAGCGCTGCGACCTGGTGGTCGTGCGCGAGAACACCGAGTCGGTGTACGCCGGCGCCGGTGGCGTGCTCTACCCCGGCACCCCTGCCGAGGTCGCCACCCAGGAGAGCGTCAACACCCGCCACGGGGTCGAGCGGGTGCTGCGCTATGCCTTCGAGGCGGCCCGTCGCCGCCGCGGCCACCTGACCCTGGTGCACAAGACCAACGTGCTCACCCATGCCGGCGGCCTGTGGATGCGCACCTTCGAGGAGGTCGGGGACGCCGACTTCCCCGACATCGACCGCGACTACGTGCACGTCGACGCGGCCTGCCTGTACCTGGTCACCCAGCCCGAGCGCTTCGACGTGGTCGTGACCGAGAACCTGTTCGGCGACATCATCACCGACCTCGGCGCCGCGGTGCAGGGCGGGATGGGCCTGGCGGCCTCGGGCAACCTCGACCCGACCCGCCGCGCCCCGTCGATGTTCGAACCGGTGCACGGCTCGGCGCCGGACATCGTCGGCACCGGCCGCGCCGACCCGCTGGCGGCGGTGATGAGCCTCGGGCAGCTGCTGGCCTTCCTCGGCGAGCAGGGTGCGGCCGACCGGGTCGAGCGGGCGGTGGCCGCGCTGCTCGCCGAGCGCCGTGGGTCGGTCCCCGACGGTGTGGGCACCACGACGGCGGATGTCGGTGAGCGGCTCGTGCAGCTGGTCGCCGAGGCCTGAGCGCTCGGGCTAGGGTCACACGAGCTCATGCGACGAATCGGAGCGACGATGGACACGCCGAACGCCGGTCAGGGCCCCAGTCAGGGCCCCGCTCCTGGTTGGTACCCAGATCCCAGCGGGCAGCCGGTGCAGCGCTGGTGGGACGGCACGCAGTGGACCGATCAGGTCAGTGGCGGTGGACCCGGCGCGGCGGGTGCGGTGCCCGGGGACAAGAGCCTGGCGCAGCTGGTGCACATCCTGGGCCTGCTGACCGGGTTCCTCGGTCCGCTGATCCTGTGGCTCATCAAGCGCGACGAGGACCCCTTCGCCAGCCAGCACGCCGTGGAGGCGCTCAACTTCCAGATCACCGTGGCGATCGCCGCGTTCGTGTCCGGCCTTCTGATCCTCGTGATCATCGGCATCGTGCTGCTGCCCGCCGTGCTGATCGTCGACATCATCTTCAGCATCCAGCAGACGCTCAAGGCCGGTCAGGGCGAGCCGGCGCGCTACCCCATCTCGATCCGGCTGGTGTCCTGAGCACCTGCCGGCGTTCACGGAGCCGACCATGCCCTTCCCCAAGGCCGACAAGATCTGGCTCGACGGCCGAATCGTCGACTGGGATGAGGCGACCGTCCACGTGCTCACCCCCACCCTGCACTACGGCTACGGGGTGTTCGAGGGCATCCGCGCCTACCCGACCGACGACGGGCCAGCGGTGTTCCGGCTGCGCGAACACGTCGAGCGTTTGCTGCGCTCGGCCCGGCTCTACCCGCCGCTTGACACGGTGCCCTACACCGCGGACGACCTGTGTGAGGTGATCGTCGGGCTGATCCGGGTCAACGGCCACGCCAAGGGCTGCTATATCCGGCCCACGATCATCCTCGGCTACGGAGAGATCGGGCTGAACCCGCTTCCCTCGACCCCGCAGACCATCGTGGCGAGCTGGGAGTGGGGCGCCTACCTCGGCGAGGATTCGCTGATCAACGGGGTCCGGCTGATGATCAGCTCCTACCGCCGAATCGGCAAGAACACCATCCCTCCGGCGGGCAAGGCCAACGGGCAGTACCTCAACTCTTCGCTCGCCAAGGTCGACGCGCTACGGGCCGGCTACGACGAGGCGATCATGCTCTCCGAGGACGGTTACGTGGCCGAGGGCACCGGGGAGAACCTGTTCGTGGTCGCCGACGGGATCATCCGCACGCCACCGCTGTCGGACGGCCCGCTGGACGGCATCACCCGTGCCAGCGTGATGCGCATCGCCCGGGACCTGGGCATCGAGGTGGTGGAGACCTCCCTGGTACGGACCGACCTGTACCTCGCGGACGAGGTGTTCCTCACCGGCACGGCGGCCGAGCTCACTCCGGTGCGCGAGATCGACGGCCGGGAGATCGGCCCCCGCGGCCCGGTGACCGAGGCGGTGCAGACCGCCTACCTGGATGCCGTCCGCGGCCGGATCCCGGCCTACCGCGACTGGCTGACCGTGGTCGACGTGACGTGACGCTGGGCGATCGCCCCTCCCCGCAGGCTCGGCTGGTTCGCCGCGCGTTCGTTGCCCTGCTCGAGCGGCTGCGGGCCCGGGGCGGTGGGCTGCCGGATCCCGATGGCCCGACCGAGGCGCTCGAGGCCTACGGGCTGGCGATGCGCGAGCAACTCGAGCAGCTCGGATCGCGGCTACCGGTCCCGCGTACGGCCGGTATCCGCGCGATCGAGGCCGGCGTGCCCGGCGAGTGGGTCGAGGACGAACGTGCGGCCGGCAGCCGGCGGGTCGTGCTGCATCTGCACGGTGGCGCGTACACGATGGGCTCACCCCGTACCCACCGTGGCTTGGCCGCCGCACTGTCGCGGGTCAGCGGGGCACCGGTATTGCTGCCCGAGTACCGGCTCGCGCCCGAGCACCTCTTCCCGGCGGCCCTCGACGACGTCGAGGCGGCCTACCACCACCTCGTGCAGGTCCAGGGGGTCGACCCGGCCGGGATCGCGGTCACGGGGGACTCCGCCGGGGGTGGGCTCGGGCTGGCGCTGTTGGTCCGGCTGCGCGACCAGGGCGTGGCGCTGCCCGCCTGCTACGTCGGCCTCTCGCCGTGGACCGATCTTGCCGGGACCGGGGCATCGATGCACGAACTCGACGATCTCGATCCGTGGCTGACGGCCGCGCTGATCACCCCGGCCGCGCGTGGCTACGCGGGTGAGGCGCCGCTGGATCATCCGGAGGTCTCGCCGTTGTACGCCGACCTGTCCGGCCTGCCGCCGATGCTGGTGCACGTCGGCGGCCACGAGATCCTGCTCGACGACGCCCGCCGGCTGGTCGCGCGGGCCCGGGAGGCCGGGGTCGATGCCTCGGTCGGGGTGTTCCCGGGACTCTGGCACGTGTTCCACGTCTTTCCGGGCCTGCCCGAATCGCGCGACGCCCTGCGGGAGATCGGTGGGTTCGTCCGCCGCTGCACCGCCGGCCTCGGCGCCGGCGCCTGATTTCGCCGGCCTCGGCTCAC
>SLLJ01000133.1 GCA_007134165.1 Nitriliruptoraceae bacterium
AGGCCGCGCTGTGCCAGCACGGCCAGGTTGAGCTGCGTGGTCGGCAAGGCGGCCAGTGCCGACAGGTCAGCGGCGGACAAGCTGGCGGGGCGCTCTTCGGCGATGCTCGCGGCGATCGTCTCGCGCACGGAGGCCTCGAGCTCGTCGGGGTCACCGGTGGCCACCAGGGCGGCCAGCGGCGATCGTCCGTCGGGTAGCCGCGCACGAAGGGCGGCCTCGAGATCGGCAGGCAGTTCCACGTCCTCGTCGTCGACGAGGTCCGGGTCGATCGGATCGGGCAGGTCGACCTCGGCGGCGGCGGCCACTGGGTCGTCCCACGCCTCGAGGTCCGCGGCCAGGGAGTCGCGGACCTGTTCGCCGAGTTCGGCATAGCGTTCCACGAGCTCGAAGGGCGAGACGACCTCGGGGCGGTCACCAACCAGCCGGACCCCCTCGACTTCTACGAGGCGTGGGGTGAGTTCGGCGGCTGCCGCCAGCAGTGCGGGGTCGCCGGTGTCGCCGTCGACCAGCACGTAGGTGCGCTCGCCGACGTCGCCGCCGAACTGCGCGTCGAGCCGGTCGAGGGTGGCCACGATCGGATCCCCTTCGGGTAGGAAGTCCCGCTCGTTGAACTCGGTGTCCAGCCCGCTGGCCACCACCGAGCTGATGGCCACGATGAGGGCGGCGGCGGCCAGTGCCGGTGTGGCATGGCGGGTGGCCAGGGTGGCCGTGGCACGGACCCACCGGGGATCGTGGCGGGCGGTTGAGGTCGCGGCAACGGGCGGCGGAGACGGCGCGTCGGGGGGTGCATTCAACTCGGCAGGGGTCGCTGGGATGGTCTCGGCGTCGGCGCGAAGGGTGGCCCGCCGGTCCAGGCGCCGGTCGATGAGCGTGCGGGTGGCCGGCACCGCCCCGCCGAGGATCAGGAACGCCGCGACGATGCCGATGGCCGCCAGGATCCCGAAGTCGCGGATCGGAGGCAGGGGAGTGGCCACGTTTGCCAGGAACCCGGCGACCGAGGCGATCGTGGCCAGGATCAGCGCCACCCCGACGGTGACGAGCGTGACGTAGGCAGCCCGGTCCGGGTCGTCGCCGCGGGCGCGCTGCTCGCGGTAGCGGGTGGTCAGGTGTACCGAATAGTCGATGCCGAGCCCGACCAGCAGCACGGGAATGGCGATGCCGATCTGGTTGAACGCCCCCAGCACCCCGAGCCCTCCCGGACCGAGCAGCGCGGCGAACCCGATCATCCACACGATGCTGGCCAGCAACCCGAGGAATCCGACCACCACGTCCGCCAACGACCGGAAGAGCCAGGCCAGCACCAGCAGCACCAGCAGCAGCGAAGTGCCGAGCAGCACCGGCAGGTCGCGCTCGAGCGCGGCTTCGATGCCGTCTTCGATGGCGGTGATCGACAGCACCGAGGAACGCAGTCCATTCAGTTGCGCCTCGTCGACCAGGGCCGCAACCCGTCGGGAGGCCGCTGCCCGATCCGCGCTGTCGGTGCCGGTGTCGAACGCCACCGAGACCAGCCCGCTGCGTGCCCGCGGCGGGGAGAGCTCGAGGTCGTCGGAGAACAGCGGCTCGATCTGGTCGAGTGCGGCGTCGAGCACCCCTTCGATGAGCAGCCGTGCGCTGGTGGCGTCGAGTTCGGCCAGGGTCTGGTCCTGGGACTCGGCCGCGGACACGAATGGAAGCGCGAAGGTCGCGACCGGCTCACGTCCGGTTCGTTCGGGGGCGAGCACGGCGGCGATCACCGGATCGCCCTGCAGCGCCTCGGCCAGTCGGTCCACCTCAACCAGCAGGTCACGCTCGAGCACGTCCCCGCCTGGGCCGGCATCGAGCAGCACTTGCACGGAGCTCGTCGCTTCGAAGCGGTCGCCGATCTCGCCGAGGGTGTCGGCGATGCCGCCTTCGGGGGCGAAGCCCTCCACCCCGGTGTCCACCTCGAGGTCTCCAGCCGCAGCCCCCAGCATGATGGTGGCGGCCAGCAGCACCCCGAGGGTGACGGCTGGCGCGCGGATGGCGATGCGCGCCAGCAAGTGCATCAGCCGGTTCACCGCGGACCTCCCTCGGTGTCATCGGATGGCGGGGCGAGCACCCCGCGCAGAAGCCGTTCGGCGGCGTCGAGTCCGAGGTCGACGCCGAGGTCGCGCAGCAGCAGCAGGCCGAGCACGGCGGCGAGCAGCGCCTGGGTCAGCGCGCGGCGCTCGGCAGCATCCAAGGATGGGTTCGGCTGCTCGGCCGCGGTGTCGGCGGCGGTGAGTACCTCGTCGACAAACGCCAGTGATCGGGCGGTGAGCCGGTCGATGACCCCGCCGAGCTCGGGATGGCTCGGGCGAAGACGGGCCAACTCGACCAGCACAAGCAGCTCACCGGCGGGCGCCTCGGTGAGCAGGTAGCGGGCGGCCTCGGCGGTGCGGTCGGGTTCGGTGGCCGCCAGGATCGCCGGCAGCGCCGTGGTGCTGAAGCGGGCCATCTGCGCCTCGCTGAGTTCCAGCAGCAGGTCGGCCTTGGTGGCGAAGTTGGAGTAGAAGGCCCCCCGGGTGTAGCCGGCCCGGGCAGTGATCGCATCGATGGACGCCCCGGCGAACCCGTGCGCGGCGAACTCCTCGGCGGCTGCCTCGAGCAGCCGCGTCCTGGTCTTGGCCTGGGTCTGGGCCCGGGTCTGGCGGCGACGCTGCGGACTCATCGTGTCCCCCGGGTCGCGTCCGAGAGGTCGGTCTGGCCGCGGGCGTGCGCGGCTCTTCCGCTCGTGCGCCGCCAGATGGCCAGTCCGACGACACCGGCCAGCGCGACCAGTGCGACACCCAGAGCGAACGGCTGCCAGGCCACCGGATCCTGGCCAGGGGCGCTCAGCACGGTGGTCAGTGATCCGTCGGGTCCGGTGGCGGCAGTAGCCAGTCGGGCACCTTCGTCGAGCATCGCCGCAGTCACTGCCTCGCGCTGTCCGGCCCGGTCCGCGGTGTCCACCACCTCGTCGAGGGCGTCAGGCAGCTCGTCGGTTCCTGCGGCGAGGTCGTCGGTGCCTGCGGCGAGGTCGTCGGTTCCTGCGGCGAGGTCGTCGGTACCTGCGGCGAGCTCGCGGGTGCCGGCCGCGAGTTCGTCGGTGCCGTCGGCAAGTTCACGGCTCCCCCCGGCCAGCTGTCCGGTGGCGACGGCCAGCTCCCGGGTGCCGCCAGCGACCTGCCCCGCCCCGTCAGCCAGCGCCCCGGCACCCCCGGCGAGCTCCCGGGTTCCGCCGGCCAGCTCGCGGACTCCCCCGGCGGCGTCGCCCGCACCTCCGGCCAGTGCCGAGCCGGCGCCGGCGAGTTGCTCGGCGCCGTCGGTGAACTCGTCCAGGCCTGCGGTGAGTGCCCGGTTGGCCCCGGCGAGCTCGGCCATCCCGTCGCTGAGGTCGGTGAGCCCCGCGGCCAGTCCCGTCATGCCTTCGGCCAGCTCCGACGCCCCCTCGCCGGTCTCACCGAGCTGCCCGGCCAGCTGCCCGGTGCCCTGCGCGATCCCGCTGACCCCGGTCTCGAGCTCGCCGGCCAGCTCGCCCAGCTGATCGGCACGGTCGGCCAACCCTCCGAGCGTGGCTGCCAGCTGCCCGAGCCCCTGCGCCAGCTCCGGGGGCGCCTCCTCGGGGACTGCGGCGATCAGTTCGGTGGCGGAGCCGGCGGCGGTGCCGAGCCCACTGGCCAGCCCAGTGGTGCCCTCGGTCAACCCGGCCGTGGCCGGAGCCAGGGCTCGGCCACCCTCGGCCAGTTCCCCAGCGCCCGAGGCAGCCGCCCCAAGACCCTCGGCCAGCCCGGCCACCCCGTCGGCGAGCTCGCTCGCGCCCTCGGCCAGCGGCGGCAGGTTCTCGGCGACCTGCTGGATTCCGCGCGCCAGCTCGTCGGCGCCGGAGGTCAGCTCACCCGCTCCCTCGGCGGTGGCGGCCAAACCTCGCGACAGCGCGCCGGCGCCCTGCGCCAGCTCGTCGAGCCCGCCGGCCAGTTCGCTGCCGCCATCCGCGAGGGCAGTGGTTCCTGCTGCCAGCTCCCGTGCACCCCGGGCGACCCCGGTGCTGCCTTCGGCGAGCGGTCCGGCGCCTTGGGCGAGCTGGCCGGTGCCCTGGGCGAGTTCTCGGGTGCCTTGGGCCAGTTCGCTGCTGCCCTCGGCGAGCTCACCGGTGCCTTCCGCCAACTC
>SLLJ01000017.1 GCA_007134165.1 Nitriliruptoraceae bacterium
GGCAGATCGACGGTGCCGGCACGGCGGCGGATGCGGGCTACGGTGAGGTGGTCGCGACCAGGCCCCGCCCATGACCTCGCACCGTTTCGCGTTCGACTTCGACCCCCGCTTCCGCCGGCTGCTGGCCATGATCGGCGTGCGCCCGGACACGGCCTGGGTCACGATCGACGACGCAGAACTCACCGCACGTTTCGGCCGCTTCGGCGTCCGCACGCCGGTCAGCAACCTCGCGGATGTGATCATCACCCGCGACTACCGCTGGTACACCGCCATCGGACCCCGGGGGTCGTTCGCCGACCGGGGCGCCACCTTCGGTACGACGACCTCCGCGGGCGTGTGCGTGTGCTTCCACGAGCCGGTCACGGCCCTGGCTGGACGGCTGGTGCGTCACCCGGGGCTGACCGTCACCGTCGAAGACCCCGAGGCACTGGCCGCCGCCATCCGCCGGCGCATCGACGCTGCGGCGACGGGCACCGCCGATGACGGGTCCGCGCCGTGAACTCCGACGACCACCCGCTGCGGCTGGCGCCCGTCAGCGGCCGCGCGCTGGACGGCACGGAGCGCGAACTGCCCGCCGAACTGCCAGCGATCATCACGCTCGTGGTCGTCGCATTCCGGCAGCGCCAGCAGCGCGACGTTGACGCCTGGATCGACCTCGCGGTCGAGCTCGGCATGACGGGAACGCCGCTGGGAGCGCGGGAACCGCTGGACCACGCGGTCATCGAGGTGCCGGTACTCGGTCGGCGCTACCTCGGCGCCCGACGCCTGATCGACGGGGGCATGGCCACGAGCATCGCCGACCCAGCGGTGCTCGCCCGCACCATCACCGTCTACACCGACCCGGGCCGCTTCCGGCGCCGCAGCGGGATCACGACCGCCGACGAGGTCACCGCCATGCTCACCGCCCGCGACGGCACGGTGCGATGGTCGGCGACCGGCCCCCCCGGCCCCAAGTCCCGGGCGTCACTCGCCACCGCGCTCGCTACCGGCCCTCCCGACCTCGAACATCCGTGAACGCCGGACACCGCGCCGTTCAGACCTCGCCCTCAGGGGCACCGAGCAGCACCGGCGCGACCTCACCGATCAGTTCCCGCACGATTGCCGCCATCACCCGGTAGTGGGCATCGGACCGGCCGTAGGGGTCGGCGATGTCCTCGGGTCCGCCCGACGTCGAGGTGGCACCCCACGCGCCGGCACGCCAGGGGAACGCACGTCGGGTGCTCCCCCGTCGGGAGGGCGCGCGCCCGGCGGCCGCGCGCCCGACGGTCGCACGCCGGGCATCGGCACGCCGCACCACCTCGAGCACCCGCTCGTCGGCAGCGTCGGGTAGCCCGACCAGGTCGATCTCGACCACCAGGCGGGCGAACTCCCGCAGGGTGAAGCACCGGGAGGCGACCGCCGGCTCGAGGGTCACAAGCAGGTGCCGGTGCTGTTCGGTCATGGTCAGCAGCACCGTTCGCTCGTCGTCGAGTTCGTCGTCCACCGGCCGGGAACGGTGAGCCGCGAGGTCCAGCCCCAGATCGCCGGCGATCGCGGCCGACGGTTCCGCCGCCTCGTTGCCGTGACTCGCATGCACACCGGCACTGTCCACGGCGACCAGTGACGCGACGCCTCGGTCGCGGACCTCGGCGTCCAGGATCGCGGCCGCCAGCGGGCTGCGACAGATGTTCGCCGTGCACACCAGGACCAGCCGTACCGTCATCCGAGCCCTCCCACGTCCGGTGCCGATACCTCGATCCCGGTTCCACCCTGCCTGCATCGGGCTCGCCAGCCGACCGTCAGCGGAGCGCGACCCACGGTCGCTGAACGCTACCGCGGCCCGAGCTCCACCTTCGACCGTTCGAGACTCCCGAGGCCCCAGCGCCGACGACCGTCGGCGCGCCGACACACCGGCGGGCCGTCCACACACGGAGGGACCCCCGGCCCTGGTCGAGCGACCCCGCGTCGGGGACGCTGACCACGACGCCCCACGCCCCGTCCGGAGCTCCTGCGATGCCCGCCCCCGACCCGTCCAGCGCAGCGGACGCTCCTGCGGCCGGCCCGTCTGCTGCGCCCCGGGAGTCCGCCGGCGGCCTGACCGGGACCCCAGAGGTCACCGCCCGCCACGGCACCGCACTCTTCGCCGCCTCGGTCGCCCTGCTTGCGGCCCTCGGGCTGATGGGACTGGTCTTCACCTCCTCACCGCCCCCGCAACTCGACGGCCACCTCGATGTCCTGCTCGACGGCTTCGTGCGGTACCGCTGGGGATTCGTCGGCGCCGCGCTGATTGCACCGACGTTCGTGGCGATGTTGACGCTGCTGCTCCACGTGGGTGGGGTGCCGGCCAGCAGCGTCCGGCGGTCGTTGGGCACCACCCTGCTCGGCGGCTACACGGCGATCGCCACCGTGGCGTACACCTCACAGTTCACGATCCTGCCCCGGCTGCTGACACGAGACCCCGAACTGGCGGCGGTCTGGTATCTACACGATGTGGACTCGATCCCCTACGCCCTGGACCTGGCCGGCTATGCGCTGCTCGGGATCGCGGTCATCGTGCTGGCGAGCACGCTCATCGGACGGACACGGCGGCTGACGCTGATCGGCTGGCTGCTGCTCGTCATGGGCGCGCTCTCGCTGGCGGCGCTGGGCCTGCACGGCGCGGGAGCGAACACCGCCGCGAGCATTGCGACGGCGAGCAGCGGTGCCTGCACCCTGCCGGTGGCCGTGCTCGGCGTCGTTGAGGGACGTGCGGTGGGACGGAACGGTGGGTCGGTAGGCGGTTGAGTGCACGGTGGGTCAACCGGCGGTTGAGCGCCCGGTGGGGCAGCCGGCGGCTGAGCGCCCGGCCGGACCCCCGGGCTGCGCCGACCTCGCGCTGCCGGACTGCACCGACCGCGCTGCCGAGCCGCGCCGACCTCCGACCTCGCCGCCGGACCGCGCTCCCCGACCTCCGACCTCGCCGCCGGACCGCGCTCCCCGACCCCCACTCCCCGACGTGGCGTACCCAGGCGGACACCCATGACCGTTTGGGTACGCCGCATCCCCCACACTGGACCACGTGGCGTACCCAGGCGGACACCCATGACCGTTTGGGTACGCCGCATCCCCGACCCGACCCCTGCCCGCCGCTCGAGCGTCGACCAGCGCCCTCCAGCGAGCAGGAAGCGCACGGTGGCGCTTCCGCGGCAGCGCTTTGGAGCCCTCACCGCGCACTTCGAGCGCTGCAAGCACGCCACGGGCCTGGCTCGTCACCCCGGCCGCGCCTGCCCCCGCCGGGAGGGCGTGCGCCGACCCGGCTGCCGAACCTCCGGGGGTTCGGCAGCCGTCGCGGCCCTCGCCACCGGTCTGAACCCCGCTCCGGGCCCTACGCTGAGTCCACCCAGGGCCGCCGACCGGTACCGGCGACCCATCCCTGATGACGAGAGCGCCGATGAACGCCTGGCATGACCACCTCGCCCTGCTCGACGAGCGCACCTCGGGCTGGACCTGTCGGCAGCGCATCGAGCAGGTGCTGGCCGGCGAGCCCGTCGAACACGCCGTGACGATGGTCGCGCGCGACGTGTGCGACGAGGGCCATGTGCACACCGACGTCACCGTGGGACTGCTGACCGCCTCCCGGCTGGTGCATGCGGTCGCGGGCGATGCCCACCACGTCACCGACGAGCATGAGCTCGGCCTGCAGTGCACGGTGGCCTCCGTACCGCTGACCGCGATCAGCGAGGTGTCGGTGCTCTGCCTCGACCAGGACGGCCACCCGGCTACCGAGGTGCGGGTGTCGCGGGCCGGAGGGGCGTGGCAGGCGGTGGGCGACCTGCATGACTGCGGCGACCCCCACTGCGAAATCCCGCCCGGGTCGATCCAGCTCGAGGCCCAGAGCGAGGGGGTGGTCCTGGTCGCCAGCGGGGAGCTCGCCGGTCCGCTCGCGGGGTTCGCCGGACAGCTGGCACGGGTCAGCGCCGGAACCTGAACCACAACCGACCGACCCTCCGCCTCACCCCCCGCGGAGCCCCGCCCACGGCTGCAACGTCACGCGGGCCGGCCCGCCGATCGTGGCCACCGCCGCCAGGTGCGAGACACCGACGTCGAGATCACCCACCCAGCTGCTCCTCGCACCCCCGACCTGCACGTCGCCCGCCGCCCTACCCGCCGCCCTGCCCGCCGCCC
>SLLJ01000387.1 GCA_007134165.1 Nitriliruptoraceae bacterium
GAGGTCACCATCGATCGCGGGCTGGCCGACCTCGGGGAGACCCGCGGAACGGAGGCGGGGCCGAGCTGCGGGCAGAGCATCGAACTGATCGGCGATTCGGGGGGACGGGCCACCGTGCGTCGCGCGCTGGCGGCCGCCTGCGAGCAGCTGCGCTCGGGCGACTTCCCCGACGCCCGCGACGGCCTGCGGGCCTGGACCATCAGTGGTGGGCAGATGCGCGTCGGGGCCTTCGAGCGCTCCGGGGTCGACGCCAGCGCACGGGTCGAGGACGGCCGGATCGTGCTCGAGCTCAACGCCAAGTTCCAGTTCGAGGACGCCACCCGTGCCGCACCCGCGGTGCTGCACCAGCTCACGCTGATCGGCGACCCGGACTGGCCGGGGGCACCGATCACCGCCGAGCGTGAACTGCTCGCAGTCGAGGCGCACGCCCGGGCCTGTGAGCGGATCCGCTTCGACCCGCAGCCCCCACGAGGCTGCCTCGATGTCGAGGAACTGCTCGCCGAACCCGACCCGCTGCAGGCCGTCCTCGACGCGGGATTCCCCCCGGCGAACTGAGCGCCGTTCGACGCGGTGCCGAGCGCCGATGACGGCCGGGTAGCGTTGGGGTCGGAGACGACGAGGAGCCAGCGGCGATGCGGGTCGGAATCGTGACCTTCCCGGGATCCCTCGACGATCACGACGCGGCCCGTGCGGTCGAGGCCTGCGGCGGGGTCGCGGTCGCGCTGTGGCACGCCGACCACGACCTGCACGGCGTGGATGCGGTGGTGCTGCCCGGTGGGTTCAGCTACGGCGACTACCTGCGCTGCGGCGCGGTCGCGCACCTCGCTCCGATCATGGACGAGGTCGCCGCCTTCGCCCGTGACGGCGGACCGGTGCTGGGCATCTGCAACGGCTTCCAGGTGCTGTGCGAAGCGGGCCTGCTGCCCGGTGCCCTGCTGCGCAACGCCCACCTGCGCTTCGTGTGCCGTGACGTGCCGCTGGTGATCGAGGCGGCCGACACCCCCTTCACGCGCGCCTACCGCCCGCAACAGACCATCATCGTGCCTGCCAAACACGGCGAAGGTCGGTACCACGCCGATGCGGTCGCCCTCGACCGGCTCGAGGCCGAGGGTCTGGTGGTGGCCCGCTACCGGGCCGGGCACAACCCCAACGGCTCGGTCCGGGACATCGCCGGGGTGACCAACTTGGCCCGCAACGTGGTGGGCCTGATGCCCCACCCCGAGCATGCTGTCGACCCGCTGCTGGCGGGAGGGACCGATGGCCGGGGGTTCTTCACCAGCCTGCTCGAACCGGTGGCACTCGACGCCTGACGTGCCGAGCCTTCTTCCGGGGCCGCCAGTAAATGGCGCGCATCAAGCGATCTTGGGCGCATATCCCTGTCGAGGTGGTGCACGACGGTCACGTGGCAGCAGCACGTCGGCAGCGGTGGTTGCGCGGGCGTCCGACCCGTCTGGCCCGCCCTCGACCGATCGGCGATGCTCCCCGCACCGCCTTCCCGCCGCTTCACCTCGCTGCTAATCGGAGGATGAGCGTTGCGGCGCGGGGGACGCGTCCTCCTCCGCCACGGTCGAGCGGGTGGAGGACGGTTGGATGTCGTGCTTTCGAGCCTGCGTCTGAGCTGGTCACCGGGGCCTGCCATGACCGCCAGATTGCTGCCACGAACGCGCGAGTCAGATCGACTCATCGACGGGCCCCGCCCGGACGGCACGACCCGCTGGTCTCGACGAGAGGTTCCCATTTGCGCCTGGCGGTTGGGTCGCCCGGCGGTACAGACCGCGTCCGGGCCTTTGGTCGTGGCGGTACTCGCGCATCCCCACACCGTCGATGCACCAGTCGGGGCGAGGTGGTCCAGGCCACCACCCACGCCCCGGTGACCACGGGGGCTGCAGCGACCGGCCGCCAAGGGCTGGGGCGGCGACCATGGTGCCCGACCGTGGACATGGACCGACCAACGCTGGCCGCTCAACCGCCGTTTGGCACGACCCGACCACCCCGCTACGGGGCGAAACTGAAAGCTCGGGTAGACACAATGACGAGGAGGGGGCGTCTCGTGAAGCGCTTGCTGATGATCTCCTACACCTACCACGACGGTCTGAGCGCGCAGGATCGACAGCAGATGGTTCGACGGTTTGCGGCCGACGGCGGTACGCCAGGTGCGATCGCGCACTACGAGCGGCTCGATGGTCGGGGCGGCTTCGTCATCCAGGAGGAACTGGACGATGAAGACCTCCAGAGGGACTTCGAGCAGACGGTGGCGTTCGCTCCGTCCTGCGTTCCGAGATGTACGCCATCACCACCATGGAGGATGCCTTCCCGGTCATCCAGCGGGTCGACGGCTAACGCGCACGACCGCCACGGCGACCACATTCGCGGGCACTCACGACCCCCGCCCTGCGGGCTGCCGTGGATCGCGAACCGCAGGTGCGGCAGCAACCGCTGCGCTCGTGGGGCCCCGGTGCGCCCGCGCAGGGACTCTTCGTCCACCCCTAAAACCCCGTTGGTTGGGGTCGCTGACCTGGGAACGGTACCGGCGACCCGCGTGCAATTGCGGACTCCGACGGGGAGTCGCGGCCATGGCGTCGCGAGGAGGGGGCATCACCGCCGGCACCCCGATCAGCAGAAGCTGGACGACGTCCTCCGGCACCGAAGCACCTCGATGCGGTCAGAACACGCTCGGCGCCGAGCGTGGCGAGGTGCTCTGACGGACTCCGCGGGCTGGCTTCGTGCAGCGACCGACGCTGGCAGGTGCCAAGCAGGAACGGTGCTGGGCTCAGGAGCGGCATGCTGCGGGTTGCGCTGTCCGGTCGTGACGCATGATTCGGTGGCGTGTCGGCGTCGGACGTTGCCAAGCTTCGGCTGGCCGTCGAGGAGGCGGTCGCGCGGGCCACTGCCAACGTGCTGGGACGGCGTGTCGAGTCGACGGGCCGTCGGGAGTCCTCGATCTCCACTTCTGTCCAATCCCGACTGGTGGTCATCGAGCAGGCCGGTGTGGGCACCGGTCTGGTCGTGCCGCAGGTCCAGCCGGTCCCGACACCTCCGACGTCGACGAGAGAACGCTCTGGGAGATGGATCGGGTCGCCGCATCGAGACGGCGGCCGGTGACGCCGTCGGTCCCGACGTACCGCGCGCACCTGCACCGGTCACCTGCGATACGGCAGCTCGCGAGCGTCTCGAGCACGTAGCGGCGCAGGCGTCTGCCGAGGTCCAGCTGGATGCGCTCGTGGGCGTGCTGGTCGAGGCGGATGTCGCGGGGTTCGGCGCCTAGCTTCGGTCGCCCGATCGCAGGAGCGTTGGCGTCAGCTTCCAAGGGGACCTGGCCGACGAGATCCCGGAGGCCCCGCAGACCACGGTAGAACTCGTCGGCGAGCGTCAGGACGGTCTCGAGGCATCGCGGGTGGTGAGGGTCGAGCTGCGCGACATCACGCGAGCGGAGCAGTTGGCCATGCGGCTCGAACCAGGCATGTCCTGGGAGGACGCCACCATCGATGCGCTGATGGCCTCGGATCTCCCAGCGGTCATGGACGCTGGCGGCATCGTCGGGCCCACATCCGCCTCAGCTCACGGCAGCGCGGCGGAGAACGACCAAGCACGCCACGCCCGGCCAGGCCCCGAACCCAGAAGCAGGCGTCGAAGCCGCGCGGGTGCCTCCGCCGGCCACGACGAGGACCGGTCAGGCCCCGCCGGAACCCAGCGCCTCGCGGCGCCGGTCGGCGCGCAGGTACCCGAACAGCGCCAGGTGTGCGAGGATCCCCACGCCCATCACGCCGGCCGGCACCCACTGCCCGTCGATGCCGAGCAGCACGGCGGCGATGAAGGCGGCACCGACCAGTACCGCTCGGAGCGTGTTGAGTGCGTCCACGTCGTCCCTCGATGTCGCGGCGGTGAGGTGACCGGGGTTCGCAGTCGGCGGGACCTGCGTCCGGGTCGTAGGGTACCGGGGGCCCGCGGTGGGACTCACTTCCGGCCCTGGCCATGGTGCCAAACGTCCCGGATCCCGCCCCCGGGAGCCCCCCGCGGCGTTCGACGTCGGGCCGGTCGTCGCCGGCGACTACAGTTCCGGCGCGTGCGTGACGGCGGTCGGGCCCGACCTGCCGGGGGTGGGATCCGGCCGTCACCGTGCGCGGCCCACGCC
>SLLJ01000192.1 GCA_007134165.1 Nitriliruptoraceae bacterium
GATGCTGTCGTCACCGTCAGCCGCGGCCGGCAGCGCGCGACCAGCCTGCCACCCCACCAACGTCGGCTGCACCCCAAAACCCACCCCGACTGACCCGGGTCGGGTGCCCCCGGCCGTGCAGAGCAGCACCGGGGCCCGCAAGATCACAGCCGGCGGCATCGGGACGGGCAGGCTCGGGGTAGGACCGGGCCGGGATGTGCCGGGGGGCCGTGGCCCTGCCCTGCCCTGGACTGACCTGCTCTGCCCTGCCGTGCACCGCGTGGTGTGGTGGAGCCACCGTGCGGGCCGAACGCTCATACCCCGACACCGGCCACTGTGGCCCGACCTCCCCGGGCAACTGGCCGACTGAATGGCGATACGGGGGATGCCGCCTCCGAGTGAGGCTGGGGAACATCGGTGAGCGCGAGCGGGGAACCTCGGGAAGCGCCGTCCGAGCGTCGTGCGATGTTTGGGCACCCACGTTGTAGGTGTCTCGTGCCGACGGCATGGCGTGGGTCGCGATCGCGAGAAGCGGGAACGCGAGGGCCGCGACGGACGGGACGTTGGGCCACCTGCCGGTGGGCCCCCGCGGGCTCAGGCGAACAGTACGCCCGGGTTCATGATGCCCGCCGGATCGAACGCTTGCTTGACGGCACGCATCACCGCGCGGTCGGCGTCGTCGCGTCCGAGCGGGACGTGGGCCACCTTGGCCGTACCGATGCCATGCTCGGCGCTGATCGAGCCCTCGTGTGCGGCCACCAGCTGCAGCACGGCGTCGTCGACCCGACCGTCGTCGGGGTCGGGGCCGACCACGTTGACATGCAGGTTGCCGTCCCCGAGGTGGCCGAACACGATCGTGCGCGCGCCAGGGGCGACGCGTTCGACGATTGCCGGCAGAGCGGCCGCGAAGTCCGGCAGCGCCGAGAGCGGCAGAGTCACGTCGAGCTTGTGGGGTACCCCCAGCACGTTGATGGTCTCGGTGTGAGCCTCACGCCAGCGCCACAGGGCCTCCCGACCGGCCCGGTCGGTGGCCACGGCCACCTCCCGCAGCTCGGGCGCCTCAGCGAGGACCGCCGCGAGCTCGTCGGTGGGATCGCGGCGACCGGCGGACTCCACCAGCAGGACGACCGGAGGGATCGGTGAGAAGGGCGGGGCGACCCCGAGATGATCGGCGACCAGGGCCACCCCGTCGGCGAGCACGACCTCGACGGCTTCGAGGCCGCCGACCGCGCCCCGCAGCCGGGCCAGCACCGCAAGCGCAGCCGGCAGGTCCTCCAGACCGAGCAGCGCGACCACCCGGTGGGACTGGCGGGGATGCAGCCGTACCCGGGCCCGGGTCACGACCGCCAGCGTGCCCTCGCTGCCGACCAACAGGCCGGGAAGGTCGTAGCCGACGTTGTCCTTGACCAGGCCCGAGAGCCGGCGCAGCACCCGGCCGTCGGCGAGTACCGCCTCGACCCCGACGACCTGCTGCCGGGTGCCGCCGTAGCGGATCATGCGGATCCCGCCAGCGTTGGTGGCGATCGTTCCGCCCAGCGTCGCGGTGTCGCGCGCGGCGAAGTCGACGCCGTACAGCAGATCGGCGGCCTGAGCATGCGATTGCAGCCGCGCCACACTGACACCGGCGCCGGCCGTGACCTGCGCCGAGACCGTATCGACCGGCTCGAGCTCGTCCAGCCGCGTCAGGCTGAGCACGACCTCGCCACCACGCGGAACGCTGCCCCCGACCAGTCCGGTGTTGCCGCCTTGGGGTACGACCGGGGCACCGGCCGCCGCGCAGGCCGCCATGACGGCCGACACCTCCTCGGTGTCGCCCGGACGGACGACGGCCCGGGGGGTGCCGTGGTAGCGACGGGTCCAGTCGGTCTCGTACGGGGCGGTCAGGTCGGGGTCGGTCAGCACCTGCGAGGCGCCGACCGCGGCGACCAGTCGGTCGAGCAGAGGGTCGGCGCTCACCGCAGGGCTCCGGGGTTCAGCGCAGGAACGTGCTGGCGTAGGTGGTGAGGGTCTCGAGGTAGTTGGCCCGCTCGAAGGCAGCCGGGTCGCCGACCTTGGCCTGGCTGACCGAGCCCTTGAGCTGCGACACCGAGGCGTACTCCCGCTCGGTCAGCCACTGCAGCACACCGGCGGTGACCTCGGAGACGTAGTCCGGTCCGTGCTTGAGCATTGCGGAGGTCATCATCGTGACATCCGAACCGGCCAGCAGCGCCTTGATCACGTCGCCGGCGGTGTGCACCCCGGAGGTGATCGCAAGCGACGCATCCACACGGTCGTACAGGATCGCGATCCAGCGCAGGGGGACCCGCAGGGACTCCGAGGTCGACAGCACCAAGCGTGGGCCCACCGACAGGGTCTCGAGGTCGATGTCGGGCTGGTAGAACCGGTTGAACAGCACCAGGCCCTTCGCCCCGGCGTCGACGACCTGGTTCGCGAAGCTCGCGAACGCCGACCACGAAGCGCCGAGCTTCACGGCGACCGGCACATCGACCGACGAGGCGACCTTCTCGACCAGGGCCAGAGTCTCGGCCTCGACCTGGCGGCCACCTTCATCGACATGAGCGGCCACGCGGTAGACGTTGAGTTCGATCGCATCCGCACCGCTGTCCGCCAGCATCTTGGCGTACCGGGTCCAGCCGCCCGGGGTGACTCCGTTGATCGAGGCGATCACCGGCACGCTGAGCTGGTCCTTGGCATCACGCAGCAGCCGCAGATACCGCACCGCGCCGGTGTTGTACTCGTCGAGGCGGGGCACGTAGCCGAAGGTCGCCTCCGGGTTGGCATCCGCGCTGTAGTCCAGCATCCGGTCGATCTCGGTCGACTCGTGCTCGACCTGCTCTTCGAACAGGCTGGGCAGCACCACCGCGCCGATCCCGGCGGTCTCCAGCGCCCGCAGCGACGGCAGGTCACCGGTCAACGGACTCGAGGAGGCGACGATCGGGGTGTTGAGCGAGAGCCCGAGGTACTCGGTCGAGAGGTCGGGCGCGCCCTCCGGGCCAGGACCGGCCGCCACGATGCGGGCCAGTTCCTCATCGATCTCGGGGCTGTCGGCACCATTGCCGTTGTGGTCGCTCATCACGCTCACGCCTCCCACTGGTCGTTGTTCGTGGTATCGAGCTTCTCTGGCTGCGTGCGCTCGATCCCGGCGAGCTGCTCGTAGTAGCGCCACTTCTCGTCGATGTCGCCCTGGGCCATCTCGCGCAGGACATTCGCGCGCTCGGGGTCCTTGCGGCTGAGCATGGCGAACCGGCCCTCGGATTCCATCAGTCGCTCCAGGCGGACCGAGGGAGCCTTCGAGTCGAGCTTGAACGGCCGCTCGTCGGCCTCGGTGCCGGGGTGGTAGCGGAACAGCGGCCAGTACCCGGTCTTGACAGCCAGGTCCATGCGGTCCATCGAGAAACGCATGTTGACCCCGTGAGCGATGCAGGTCGAGTAGGCCAGCAGCAGCGAGGGACCCGGCCATGCCTCGGCCTCGCGCATGGCCCGGATCGTCTGCCGGTCGTTGGCGCCCAGCGCGATCTGGGCCACGTAGACCGTGCCGTACTGCATCGCGAACAGCCCGAGGTCCTTCTTGGGAGTGGGCTTGCCGGACATCGCGAACTTGGCGACCGCAGCACGCGGGGTGGACTTGGAAGCCTGACCGCCGGTGTTGGAGTACACCTCGGTGTCGAGCACCAGGATGTTGACGTCGGCGCCGGAGGCCAGCACGTGGTCCAGGCCGCCGAAGCCGATGTCGTAGGCCCACCCGTCACCGCCGACGATCCACACGTTGCGCCGCACCAGCGTGTCCGCGATCGCGATGAGGTGGCGGGCCGCTCCCGCGTTGCCGCCGTTGACGCCGGCCAGCCGCTGCTTGAGTTCAGCGACCCGGGCACGCTGGGCCGCGATGCCCGCTTCGTCGTCCTGCACGGCGCCGAGCAGGCCGCTGACGAGGTCGTCCCCGACCTCGCCGGCGAGCTGGGCCAGCAGGTGCAGCGCCACCGCGCGGGTCTCGTCCATCCCGACGCGGATGCCCAGCCCGAACTCCGCGTTGTCCTCGAACAACGAGTTGGCCCAGGCCGGCCCCCGCCCATCGGCGTTGGTGCCATACGGGGTGGTCGGGAGGTTGCCGCCGTAGATCGAGGAGCAGCCGGTGGCGTTGGCGATGACCGTGCGGTCACCGAACAGCTGGGTCATGAGCTTGATGTAGGGGGTCTCACCACAGCCGGCGCAGGCACCAGAGAACTCGAACAACGGCTGCAACGTCTGCGTGTGCTTCACCGTGTCGTTGCGGACATCGGCGCGGTCGAGGTACGGGATCGACTCGAAGAAGCGGAACCGGTCGCGCTCCTGCTCGAGGTGTTCCGCGGAGGGCTCCATGTCGATGGCCTTGTGGCCGACCGCCTCCTTGCTGACCGCCGGGCAGCTCTCGACGCACACCCCGCAGCCGGTGCAGTCGTCGGGGGCGACCTGCACGGTGATGAGGTGGTCGGTCAGGTCACGGTCCTTGAAGGGCCGGGACAGGAACGCGTCGGGAGCGTCGTCGAGCGCGTCGGGCTCGAAGACCTTGATCTGGATCGCCGCGTGGGGGCAGACGATCGCGCACTTGCCGCACGAGATGCAGATGTCCGGGTCCCAGATCGGGATCTCCTGCGCGATGGATCGCTTCTCCCAGCGGCCGGTCGAGGTCGGGAAGGTGCCGTCCACGGGCAGGGCCGAGACCGGCAGCAGATCCCCCTCACCGGCCATGATTCGGGCGGTGACCCGCTCGACGAATGCCGGTACGTCCTCCGAGGAGACCGAGCGCAGTTCGAGCGCACGATCGATGAGCGGTGTGCGGGCGCTCATCGCGGTCACCGCGCCGGGCACCTCGATGCGCTGCAGGCCCTCACGTGCGGCTGACACCGCCTCCAGGTTGCGCTCCACGACCGTGGTGCCGTGCTCGCCGCCGTAGGTGTCACGGATGGCCTGGGCCATGGCTTCGACGGCGTCGTCGAACGGGAGCAGATCGGTCACGGCGAAGAAGGCGGTCTGCATGACCGTGTTGATCCGCCCGCCGAGCCCCGCCGAGCGCGCGATCGCATAGGCGTCCACGGCATGGACCTCGAGGTCGAGGTCGATGATGCGCTGCTGCACGTCGGCGGGCAGCCGATCGAACAGTTCCTCGGCCGGGATGGGGCTGTTGATCAGCAGGGTGCCGCCCGGCTTGGCCAACTCCAGCACGTTGAGCTTCTCGATCAGCCCGAACTGATGGACCGCGACGAGGTCGGCCTGCTCGACCAGGTAGGACGAGCGGATCGCGTCGTTCGAGAAGCGAAGGTGGGAGACGGTGGTGGCCCCGGACTTCTTCGAGTCGTAGACGAAGTAGCCCTGGGTCTGCAGGTCGGTGGACTTCGACACGATCTTGACCGTGTTCTTGTTCGCTCCGACGGTGCCGTCCGCGCCCAGCCCGTAGAAGACGGCCGCGAGGTCACCGTCGGCTCGGGGCAGGACCCGGGAGGGGTCGTGGTCGAGCGAGAGGTGGCTGACGTCGTCGACGATGCCGACCGTGAAGCGGCGCTTGGGGGTGGTGGCGGCCAGTTCGTCGAAGACACGCAGGACCATCGCCGGGGTGAACTCCTTGGACGACAGCCCGTACCGCCCACCGATGACGTCGGGCAGCGCACGTTCACCGACCATGGCGGCGTCCGACAGGACCGTGAGCAACTCCTGCAGCAGAGGCTCACCCGCAGCGCCCGGTTCCTTGGTGCGGTCGAGCACGGCGATCCGGTTCGCGGAGGCCGGCAGGGTTGCGAGCAGCGCCTCGCGTGGGAAGGGCCGGAACAGGCGCACCACGACCACGCCGACCTTCTCGCCCGAGTCGACGAGGTGCTCGACGGTCTCGATCGCCGTCTGGGCACCGGAGCCCATCAGGACCACGACGCGCTCGGCCTCGGGGTGCCCGTGGTACTCGAGCAGTTGGTAACGGCGCCCGGTGCGCTCACCCAGGGTGTCCATCGCCGCCTGCACCGCGGCCGGCACCGCGTCGTAGAAGGGGTTGCAGGCCTCGCGGGCCTGGAAGAAGACGTCGGGGTTCTGGGCCGAGCCGCGCAGCACCGGCCGATCGGGCGACAGGCCGCGCGCCCGGTGGTCGAGGATCATCTCCTCGTCGATGATCGCTCGCAGGTCGTCGTCGGTCAGGGGCTCGACGACGTTGATCTCGTGTGAGGTACGGAACCCGTCGAAGAAGTGCAGCACGGGCACCCGCGAGCTCAACGTGGCGGCGTGGGCGACCGCGGCGAGGTCCTGGGCCTCCTGGGGCGTGTTGGAGGCCAGCATGGTCCAGCCGGTGCTGCGGCAGGCCATGACATCCGAGTGGTCCCCGAAGATCGACAGGGCGTGGGTGGCGACCGTGCGAGCTGCCACATGGATCACCGTCGGGGTGAGCTCACCGGCGATCTTGAACATGTTGGGAACCATCAGCAGCAGACCCTGGGAGGCCGTGAAGGTGGTTCCCAACGATCCGGACTGCACGGCACCGTGCAGCGTGGCCGCCGCCCCGGCCTCGGATTGCAGTTCGACCACCGCGGGCACCGCACCCCACAGGTTGGGTAGGCCACGGGCCGCCCAGTCGTCAGCAAGTTCCCCCATCGGCGACGCGGGGGTGATGGGGTAGATGGCGACGGACTCCGACAGCGCGTAGGCGACGCGGGCGGCCGCCTCGTTGCCGTCGATGCAGATGCTTGGCATCCCTCTGGACCTTCCGTTGAACTGGCTCCCTGGCTGCATGCACGGTGCAGCCCCGACGCAGCGACCCTACGACCAGCAGTGAGCTGACGGACCGGACCTCGGTCACCGGAGCGCGGGCCGATGGACCCGGAACGAAAGGGCACCCCGGAGGCTCGTTCGAGTCCGAACGTTCAGATCGCGTGGTTCGATGGGTCACGCCGGGCGACCGTGACCGAGGCCACCCGTCGACCCTGCACCCGCTCGACGGTGATGCGGATGCCCTCGAGGTCGATGATCTCCTGCTCGCCGGGTACCCGGCCCAGGGTGCCGAAGACCAGTCCGCCGACGGTGTCCCAGCCCTCCTCCGGCAACTGCATGCCCAGCAACTCGTTGAGGTCGTCGACGCCGAGCCGGGCGTCGACCCGCCACCCGCCGTCGAGGACCTCGATGAGCGGGTCCTCCCGGTCGTGCTCGTCGACGATCTCGCCCACGATCTCCTCGAGGATGTCCTCGATGGTGACCAGTCCGACCACCTCGCCGTACTCGTCGACCACGATGGCGAGATGCACGGCGGCCGCCTGCAGGTCTCGCAGCAGATCGTCACAGCGCTGCGTTTCGGGCACGAACGTCGGCGGACGGATCAGGTCGCTCCAGGACTCGTCGGGATCGGTCGCGATCCGGCGCAGCAGATCCTTGGCATAGATGGTGCCGGTGATGCTGCCGTGCTCGGCCGGGTCGTGCACCGGGATCCGGGACGTCCCGTGCTCGATGGCGATGCGCACGACCTCGTCGAGCGGCGCGTCACGTGGCACGGTGATCATGTCGGGCCGCGGGACCATCACCTCCCGCGCGATGGTGTCGCCGAGTTCGAAGATCGAGCGGATCATCGCCCGCTCCTCGGGCTCGAGCTCCTCGTCGGCCTCGTCCTCGTCGGGCTCGAGTTCGCGCAGTTCGTCGTCGGAGGCGTAGGGGCCTGAGACCTCGTGCCGGCGGGGCACCAGCCCGCGCCCCAGTGCGACCACCAGGCGCGCCAACGGATCCAGCGCCCGCACCAGGGCCTTGGCCTGAGGGGCAACGGCGAGCCCGACCGGCTCGAGGTGCCGCAGCGCAACCGTGCGGGGAACGGCCTCGCCGAGGATCAGGCTGGCGAGGATCACCACGACCACGGCCAGCACCACGCCCGCGGGGCCGCCGCCCAGACGCAGACCGAGCATGGTGGCCAGGGCGGCGAGCACCACCCGCGCCGACACCGTGGCGACCATCAGGACGTTGAGCGCGCTGGATCGGCGCTCCACGAGCCACAGCAGCGACTCAGCCCCCCGCCGCTCGTCCTCCTCGAGCAGCCGCAGCGCGCGCACCACGTCGGTGCGGGTCACCACCGTCTCGATCAGCGCCACCATCGAGGTGTGCAGGAGCAGCACGACGCTCAGCGCGAGCAGCCACCAATCCGCGTCGTTCACCGTTCGACCGCCGCGAAGGACGCCAGCAGTTGGTCGGTGAGCGCGAACATCTCGCGCTCGGCGGCCTGCTCGGCATGGTCCATGCCGAGCAGGTGCAGCAGACCGTGCACGGTCAGCAGGCGCAGCTCGGCGGCGGGGCTGCGGCCGAGTGTCGGCGCCTGGGCCTCGGCGATGGCCGGGCAGAGCACGACGTCGCCGAGCACCGCCGGGACGTCGGGCAGCGCCTCGCCGGGACGATCGATGGGGAAGGCCAGCACATCGGTCGGACCCGTCGTGCCCAGGTGCTCGGCGTTGAGCTCAGCGATCGTGTCGACGTCGACGAGCAGCAGCGACACCTCCATGTCCTCGGGTACGCGCTGCTCGGCGAGCACATGGCGGGCGAGGGCGACGAGCTGCTCACCGTCGACGGGCCGATCCTGCTCGTCGGCCAGGAACACGGCCATGGCTCAGCTCCCCTCCCGGTCAAGGGCCGCCTGCGCCTCGGCCTCGTCGAACTCCGCATAGGCCTCGACGATGCGCTGCACGATGGGGTGGCGCACCACGTCGCCGGCCTCCAGGCGGGCGAAGGCCACTCCCTCGATCCCCGTGAGGATGTCACCCACCACCCGCAGCCCGGAGCGCTTCCCCGTCGGCAGGTCGACCTGGGAGACGTCCCCGGTGACCACCGCACGCGAGTTGAAGCCGATCCGGGTCAGGAACATCTTCATCTGCTCGGCCGTGGTGTTCTGCGCTTCGTCGAGCACGATGAAGGCATCGTTGAGGGTACGGCCGCGCATGAACGCCAGCGGGGCGACCTCGATGGTGCCGTGGTCGACGTGGGCGATGAGTTCCTCACCGTCCATCATGTCGTGCAGGGCGTCCCACAGCGGCTTGAGGTACGGGTCGATCTTCTCGTGCAATGTGCCCGGGAGGTAGCCCAGCCGCTCACCGGCTTCGACCGCAGGCCGGGTCAGGATCAGCCGGTTGACCTGTTTGGAGCGCAGTGCCTGCATCGCCGCGCCCATCGCCAGGTAGGTCTTGCCGGTCCCGGCAGGACCGATGGCGAACGTGACGGTGTTGGCCTTGATGGCATCGAGGTAGCGCTTCTGCCCCAACGTCTTGGGCCGGATGGTGCGGCCACGATGGGTGATCAGGGCCTCGGAAAGCACCTCGGAGGGCCGCTGGTCGGCGTCGTCGTCGCGCAGCATGCGGATGGTCTGACGGACCACGGACTTGTCCAGGGTCTGGCCTCGTTCGAGCAGCAGCACCAACTCCTCGAAGAGCGTCGCAACACGGTCGACCTCGGCGGTGTCCTTGCCGGTGACCGCGATCTCGTTGCCGCGCACGTGGATGCGGGTGTGGAACGCGTTCTCGACCAACCGCAGCAGTTCGTCGCGGGTACCCAGCAGCGAGACCATGGCGTGCTCACCGGGGACGAGCACCTTGACCGAGGAGGGTGCGGGAGAGGGGGTGCTCACCACGGGGGTCGCGCGCTCCTGGGTCCGGTGACGGTGCAGTCTACGCCGTCTCGTGCCGACGCGACCGACAGCGGGTCAGCGCAGCAGCCCGGAGTTGGCCAGATGTTCGTGCAGCCGCCGCGGTTCCTCGCCGAGCACCGCCGAGAGCGCCTCGAGGTCGGCCACGCGCAACGTCAGGACCCGACCGTTGTAGTCGCCACGCCGGGCGCGGATCGAGTCGACATAGCGCGCGAGCACGGGCTCGTCGTCCTTGCAGCCCTCGAGTGCAACGAGGTCGATCACGAAGCGTTTGGGGCCCGGTGCCGGCTCATCGCTCGGGGCGTCGGGCAGCAGTTCGGCAATCGGAACGCGGTAGAAGTCGGCGAGAATGTGCAGGCGCGAGATCGACACCGTGCGTTCACCCCGCTCGTAGGCGCCGACCACACTGGCCTTGAGCTGGCCCCCGCTGACCGCTTCGACCTCGTGCAGGGACCGCCGCTGCTGCTGGCGGACCCGTCGCAAACGCCCACCGAGCGCCACCGCATAGCGGTCTTCGACCACAGTCTCCATCACGGACCACCCGGCTCCGGCATCATCCTACGAGCAACATCCTACAAAGAACGTTAACACGACTACGCCACGTCGCAGCACCATTCGCGACCAGACGGGGTCGGGCCACTACGGGAGGTGAGGATACGGGGTTATCGCCCATCGCCGCGTGGCGGGGCATGCGCCCATCGTCCGAGGCCCGCCGAGAGCACCGCGAGCGCGGCAGCACCAGCGTGTTCGGTGCGCAGCACCGTGGGTCCCAGACCTACCGGCCGGACCCCGCCCGCCTCGAACCGGCGCCTCTCGCCAGGAGCAAACCCCCCCTCGGGCCCGATGGCGATCACCACCTCGACGGCATCGGTCAGTTCCGAAAGCTGCTCGGGCAGTGCCGGTGCGTACGGCAGCGCGACCAGGACCACCCGAGAGGGATCCAGCCCCTCGGACGGGCTCAGCACCGGTGGCAGCACGGGGCCCAGCCGGGTGACCGGGGCCACCTCGGGGCGCCAGGCCCGGTGGGCCTGCTCACAGGCCGACCGCGCCACGGCCCGCCAGCGCTCGCGTGCCCGTTCGGCCCGCACCCCCTCGAGCCGGACCTGTGCCCGCTCGGTCTCGATCGGCGTGATGGCGTCCACCCCCAGCTCGGTGGCCGCCCTCACCACCTCGTCGAGCTTGCGCCCCTTGGTCAGCGCCTGGACCAGGTGGAGGTGGGGCCGGGGTCGCGGCTGGTGTCCGACCTCACCGACCAGCCGGACCCGGTCGGCGGTGATGAGCTCAGCCGACGCCCACCCGCCCCGACCGTCGGCCACGACGACCTCGGCCCCGACCCGGGCACGCAGGACCGTGCCCAGGTGGTGGGCCGCCTCGGGATCGAGGTCGAACTCGTCGCCGCAGGCGGCCGCCGACAGCGTGACGTCGAGGTGCAGCCAGCTGACCCGGGCCACCGCCCCCTCCGTCTCAGCGCTGGAAGGCGCCACGCAGCCGGGTGAAGAAGCTGCCGTCGCTGGTGGCCAACGACTCGCCGCGGAGTTCGGCGAGCTGCTCGATCAGGGCCCGCTGCTGCGCATCGAGTCCGGTGGGGACCTCGACCCGCACACCCAGACGCAGGTCACCTCGGCGTCCGCCACCGTGGGCCGGGAGGCCCTGGCGCCTGACCCGGATGACGTCGCCGGACTGACTGCCGGCGGGCACCTCCACCTCGACGTCCTCGCCGTCGACGGTCGGCACGTGCAGGGTCCCGCCGAGCGCCGCCTGGGTGACCGGCAAGGTGATCTCGGCGATCAGGTCGCGCCCGTCGCGCTCGAACACGGCGTGGGGCGTGAGGCGGATCTCGACGAACAGGTCACCGGGAGGCGCGCCCTGACGTCCCGCCTCTCCCGCCCCGTTGACCCGGAGCCGATCACCGTGGTCGACCCCGGGCGGGATGTCCACGCCCAGCGGCCGTCGACGCATCCGACGTCCCTCACCGCTACACCCCGTACACGGGTCGGCGACCTGCCGGCCACTGCCCTCGCAGTCGGAGCAGGCACTGGCCGAGGCCATCTGTCCGAAGGCGGTGCGCACGACCCGCTGGACCTGCCCGGCCCCCGCGCAGGTGGCGCACCGGGCCGGACCCGTCCCGGAGGCCGAGCCCGATCCCCCGCAGAGGTCACAGGCGACGGCGACCTCGACCTCGACCTCGCGGTGCACGCCGGTCACGACCTCCTCGAGGGTGAGCTCGACCCCGACGAGGACGTCGCGTCCGGGCCGGGTGCGGGGACGAGAGGTCGGTCCAGGCCGTCCACCGAACGCCGAGCCGAAGAAGGCGTCGATGACGTCGTCGATCCCGCCGAAGCCGGCACCCCCGAAACCGAAGGGATCACCCGCCGCGCGGCTACTCGGCGTCCCGTCGTCGCCGAACCGGTCGTAGCGGGCACGGCGCTGCGGGTCGGACAGCACCTGGTAGGCGTGGGTGATCGCCTTGAACGTCTCCTCGTCACCACCGGCGTCGGGGTGGTGGGCACGGGCCTGCCGCCGGTAGGCGCGCTTGAGGTCGTCCTCCGAAGCGTCGCGGGGGACGCCGAGCAGGTCATAGAGATCGGACACGGCGGATCGGGCTCCGGTCGGTGGCGCCGTCGGGGCGCAGCGGGTCAGCGGGTCAGCGGGTCAGGTCGGTGACGTGGTGCTCGAGCTGCTCAGCGACCGCGCGAACGGTGGACAGCACGGTGGCATAGTCCATGCGCGTGGGGCCGAGCACGCCCAGTGACCCGTCGGTGATCAGGCGGTAGCGCTGCGCCACCAGGGACGCCGAGCGCAGGTCCTCGACCTCGTTCTCTTGGCCGATGCGGACGGTCGGCTCATCAGCGGCGGTGGAGTCCGACAGCACGCGCGCCAGGGTGGCCCGCTCCTCGAGCAGCCGCAACAACCGGGACAGGTGCTGACGTTCGAACGCCTCGTCGCCGGCGAGCGAGGCCTGACCTCCCACGAACACGTGGTGGAGGGTGTCCTCGGTCAGGGCCGGACCGGCGGCCATCGCCACCGCTGCCAGCACGTCGCGCAGCTCCGTGGGTGCCTCCTCCACCAGCGTGCGCAGCACGGCCGGAACCGCGTCCACCCGCCGGCCCCGCACGTGCTCACCGAGCACGGTCCGAACGCGGTCGAGGTCAGCCTCGCTGGTGCCGGTCGGGACGTCGACCAGCCGCTTGTCGACCCGCCCGGTATCGGCGACCATCAGGAGCAACGCGGAGCCCGGAGCCAGCGGCACCAGTTCGACCAGCCGGAGCCGGGAGGCGGCGATGGCCGGTGCGATGACCAGTGACACCAGCCTGGTGAGCTGGCTGAGCACCGACGAGGTCCGGGCCAGCAGGTCCTCGACATCACAGGCCGAACCGAGCAGCTCGGCGATCAGCTCCCGCCGCGGACCATCGAGCTCCGGGTCGTCGGCGAGATCGTCGACGAAACGTCGGTAGCCGGCATCGGTCGGGATGCGTCCGGCGGAGGTGTGCGGCTGAGCGATGTAGCCGAGCTCCTCGAGGGCCGACATCTCGTTGCGAACCGTCGCCGCGGACACCCCCAGGTCACTGACCTCCACCACCCGCTTGGAGCCCACCGGCTCACCTCTGGCGACGTACTCGGTCACGATCGCCCGCAGGACCCGAACCTTGCGCTCGTCGAGGTCACGCCCGGCCCCAGGGTCTGCTGCGGGGTGCTCACCGGACGTGGTCGCAGGCGGCAGCTCGACCCGGAGGCGCACCGGCTCGCCGACGTCCGTGGACGCTGCACGCTCCCTGGGTTCGGCCACGGCCACCTCCTCTCGACCTCGATGTGCCGCGATGTGCGACGACGGGCAGCGTACCTGGCTGGCACTCACCGGCCGAGGCTGCCAGGGTCACGCACTGGACCATGCCGGAGCCGCTAGGGTGACGGACCAGGCCCATGTCCGCAGGACCGGCAGGAGGCAGCCGTGGCGGCACCGGAACCGGCCAGCGACCCCCGCAGCACCGGCGAGGTGCTGCAGTCGCTGAGCACCAGCACCCAGGCGCTGGTCAAGAAGGAAATCGAGCTGGCCAAGCTCGAGATCACCGCCGTGATCAAGGCGCGGGTCGTGGGCGTCGCGCTGCTCGCGACCGCCGGACTGCTCGGGCTCTACGTGCTCGGGTTCGCCGGGGTCACCGGCGCCCGAGGGCTGGAGAACGTCGTGTCGCCATGGTTGGCGTGGCTGATCGTCACCCTGATCTACGCCACGGTGGCGGGCATCCTCATCGCGGTCGCGATCGGGCGCTTCAAGCGACCCCCCTCCACCCCCGAACGCTCCAAGCAGGCGTTCGAGGAGACCAAGCAGTGGGCGCAGCAACGCGCTGAGCAGGTGACCCCATGACCCCCTCCCCCGACGACATCCGCCGCCGTGCCGAGCAGGCCGGCGAACGCTTCAAGGCCCGGGTCGCCCAGGTCCAGGGCGAGGTCGAGGCCTTCCAGTCGAGCCAGGAGCGCTACGCGCAGCTGCCCGACCACGAGCCGGCCGGCGACCCCGACCAGGCCGCCGAACAGCTGCGGCACATCCGCGCGCACATCGACCACGACCTCGACGTCCTGCAGGCCCGCGTACCCCCGACCGACACGCTGCTCGCCGGCGCCAAGGTCTACGGGGGGGCGGCCCTGGCGGCGCTCGGCACGCTGGGCGCGGCCGGACTGGTCTGGTCGCGACGCCGGGCGGCCCGGGCCGAGCAGCGCGAGGTGCAGCAGGAGGCCGAGCGGCTGGCCGGTGCGCTGGTGGACGTGTTCAGCGCCCGGTTCACCACCGAGCCTCGGCCCGAGATGGAGCCGGTCGACGCGGACGAACCAGGCTCGCGGCGCTGGTGGCTGGCGGCACTGGGTGCGGCGGTGCTGGCCGGGGCGCTGTGGCTGCGGGATCGTGGCGGCCCCGACGGGGCCGGACTGTGGGGGCCACCTACCGAGGGTTGAGTGCCCCGGCGTCTCCACCCAGAGCGTCGATGATCGTCGCGGCGTTGCGCCGCATGAGCTCGAGGTAGGTGTGTTCGGGGCTGCCGGGCTCGCCGGGCAGCACGTCGTCGGCGAGCGTGCCGACGTACACCGCACCGGTCTCGTCCGCGATCGTTCTCAGCACCCGGTCGGCGAACTCTTCCGCGCCGAACACGGCCGTGACCCCCCGTTGGTTGATCAGGTCGATGATGGCACGGACCTCGGCGGCCGAGGGCTCGGTGTAGTCCGAAGGCTGAACCGCGGCCGCGAACTGAAGCCCGTAGTCCCGCGCGAAGTAGGTCCAGGCGTCGTGGTAGGCGATCAGGATGCGGTTGTCGGGCGGGATCGTCTCGGCTGCGGCGGTGATGGCCTGATCCAGCGCCTCGAGTTGCGTGCGGGTGGCTTCGGCGTTGGTCGTGTAGTGCTCCCGCCCGTCCGGATCGAGCTCCCCGAGGACCTGCGCGATGGTGTCGACCAGCGTGGCCGCGTTGCGCAGCGAGGTCCACACGTGCGGGTTGGGGCCGA
>SLLJ01000084.1 GCA_007134165.1 Nitriliruptoraceae bacterium
AGGCCCTGGCCCGCGGCTACGACGAGGTGTGGCCGCTGGACGCCGGCTGGCAGCGGCGGCGCCCGGCGCTGCAGCTGTACCACCTACTGGTGCACGTGCAGCTGTTCGGCACCGGCTACCTCGGCGCGGTTGCCAGCCGGCTGACCGCGATCGGGGCGTGAGCGCCGCTCAGCGCTGGCGCAGGAAGGTCTCCAGCGCCCAGGTCACCAGCGAGACGACCAGCGCGCCGAGGAAGGTGGAGCCGAACCCGTCGCTGGCCAGCCCGAGGTCCAGCGCCTCGGACAGCTCGATCGCCGCCCACAGCACGACGGCGTTGATGACCAGGGCGAACAACCCGAAGGTCACGACCAGGAACGGCAGCGCCAGCAGCCGCAGCACCGGGCGCAGCACCGCGTTGACCACCCCGAGCAGCAGCCCGATGATCAGAAACCCCCAGGCCTCCTCCCCGGTGAAGGTCAGCCCGGGAAGGATCTGCACCGCCACCCACAGCGAGGCGGCGGAGATGAGGACCTTGATCACGATGCCCATCGGCGAATCCCTTCACAGCCCCCGGCAATCTAGCGGGTGAGCACCGAGCCGCTGCCCGTTGACGCGGTGCTGCCCGAGCTGCGCGCCGCGCTGACCACCCACGGCCGGGCGGTGCTGTGCGCGCCTCCGGGTGCGGGCAAGACCACCCGGGTCCCCCTCGACCTGCTGGCGGCAGGAGTGGTGGTGGGTCGGCTGGTGGTGCTCGAACCACGCCGGGTCGCGGCCCGGGCCGCCGCACGCCGCCTGGCCGCCGGCCTCGACGAGCAGCTGGGCGCCACGGTGGGGCTGACCACCCGTGACGAGCGGCGGGTATCGCGCAACACCCGCATCGAGGTGGTGACCGAGGGGGTGCTGCTGCGGCGCCTGCAACGTGACCCCGAGCTGCCGGGCACGGGCCTGCTGCTGTTCGACGAGTTCCACGAACGCAACCTCGAAGCCGACCTCGCGCTGGCCTTCGCCCTGGAGGTCCGCGCCACCCTGCGCCCGGACCTGGCCCTGCTGGTGGCCTCGGCCACCCTCGAGGTCGACCGGGTCGCGGACCTGCTGGGCGGCGCTCCGGTGCTGCGTGCCGCCGGGCGCAGCCACCCGGTGCACGTCGAGCAGCGCGCCCGACCGGTCGGACGATCCCGTGAGCTGACCGACGCGGTGGTCGACGCCGTGCTCGACGCGCTCGACGGGCACGGCGGAGACGTGCTGGTGTTCCTGCCCGGCGCCGCGGAGATCGGGCGCGCCGAGCGCCGGCTCAACGACCTGGTCGACGACGACGTCGAGGTGCTGCCGCTGCACGGCCGTCTGCCCGCCGCTGCCCAGGACCGGGCGGTGGCCGCAGGGGTCGACGGCCGACGCCGCATCGTGCTGGCGACCGACCTGGCCGAGAGCAGCCTGACGATCCCGGGCGTGCGCACGGTGGTGGACGCCGGGCTGGTGCGTGAGCCACGCTTCGATCCGGCCCGGGGCATGACCGGCCTGGTCACCCGGGAGGCCTCCCGCGCGGCCGCCGAGCAGCGCGCGGGGCGGGCGGGGCGTACCGCCCCGGGGCGCTGCCTGCGGCTGTGGTCCGCTGCCGAGCATGCGATCCGCGACCCCCACCCACGCCCGGCGATCACTACCGGGGACCTCACCGCCGCAGCGCTCGAGGTGGCTGCCTGGGGCACCACGGTGACCGAGCTCGGGCTGCTCGATCCACCACCGCCCGCCCACTGGGAGCGGGCCCGGGACACGCTGACCCAGCTCGGCGCGCTGGGTCCAGACGGCCAGATCACCCCCCACGGCCGGGCACTGGCCGCGCTGCCGACCCACCCCCGGATCGGGCACCTGCTGCTGCGGGGCCGCGAGCTCGGACTCGCCGCCCTGGCCTGCGAGCTGGCCGCGGTGCTCGCCGAACGCGACCCCCTGCTGGTGGCGCCCGACCGGCCGCATGCCGACCTGGCGGCGCGGATCCTGGCGGTGCGGGGCGAACGAGCGCCGCCGGGTGCGACCCTGCGCCGCGGGGCGCGGGCAGCCGCCCGCCGCGAGGCACAGCGGCTGGCGCACCATCTCGACGTCGTCCTCGACGCCCCCCAGGACCCCGAGCAGGTCGGGCTGCTGGTGGCGCTGGGCTGGCCCGACCGCGTGGCCGCCCGCCGCGGCGCGCGGCGCGGCACGTTCACCCTCGCCCAGGGTCGCTCAGCCCAGCTGCCCGAGGACGACCCGCTGGCCGACGAGCCGCTGCTGGCGGTGGCCAACCTCGACCGCGGGGCGCAGCAGGCGCGCATCCACCTGGCCGCCCCGGTGGAGCTGGCCGCGCTGCGCACTGCGCTCGCCGATCGGATCAGCCACCGCGACGAGGTCGGCTGGCAGCACGGCGACGTCGTCGCGCGTCGCAGCGAGCAGCTGGGCGGACTGGTGCTGCGCGAGGCGCCACTGGCCGACCCCCCGGCCGACGCGGTCCTCGCCGCGCTGCTGACGGGCCTGCGCGAGGAGGGGCTCGGGCTGCTCGACTGGTCCGCCGGCCGTGCCCGGCAGCTGCAGACCCGGATCGCCTTCCTGCGCCGCACCCTGGGCGAGGACTGGCCCGAGGTCGGCGACGCCGCGCTGCTCGCCGAGCTCGACACCACCGTGGCGCCGTTCCTGCTGCACGCCCGGCGGCGCGCGGATCTCGCCCGTCTGGCCGCGGCCGACGTGCTGCGCGCGCGGCTGGGCCCGGGCCAGGCCCGGGAGCTCGACCGGCTCGCTCCCACCCACCTGACCCTGCCCTCGGGCCGGCGGCGGGCCCTCGAGTACCCCGAGGGGCAGGCTCCGGTGCTCGCGGTGCGCATCCAGGAGGTGCTCGGCGCGGCCCGCACCCCGACGGTGGCCGGCGGCCGGGTCGCGGTCGTGGTGCACCTGCTGTCCCCGGCCGGACGTCCGGTGCAGGTCACCGATGACCTCGCCGGCTTCTGGGACCGGGCCTACCCGCAGGTGCGGGCCGAGCTGCGTGGGCGCTACCCGAAGCACGCCTGGCCCGAGGACCCGCGACGCGGCCAGGGCGAGGGCGTACGGTAGGCGCGGCAGAGCGGGAGGCAGCCGGTGGACGCGGCCCTGGCGGCGCTGATCGCCGCGACCGGCTGGTCGTCGGGGGTCAACGTCTACCTGTCGATGCTGGTGGTCGGCCTGGCCGGCCGGGCCGAGGTGATCACGGTGCCCGCGGCCATGACGCGCACCGACGTGCTGATCGCCGCCGGGATCCTGGTCGCGGTGGAGTTCGTCGCCGACAAGGTCCCCTACTTCGACTCGTTCTGGGACCTGGTGCACACCATCGTGCGTCCGGTCGGAGGCGCGGCGCTGGGCGCGGTGCTGTCGGGCGAGGCCGACACGGTCGTGGCCGCCCTGGCGGCCGGCGGCCTCGCGATCGCCAGCCACGTCGCCAAGGCCACGACCCGGGCGGCGGTCAACGCCTCCCCCGAGCCGGTCTCCAACCTGCTCGTCAGCCTCACCGAGGACGGCATGGTGCTCGGCGTGCTGTGGCTGGCGGTGGCCGCCCCCGTGCTGAGCCTGCTGGTGGTGGCGGTGCTGGTCATCGGCGGCGCCGCGCTGACGGTGGCGGTGTTCGGCCGCGCCCGGCGCGCGCTGCGAGCCCGCCGGGAGCGGCGCGCGCTGCGTCGAACTCCCGGCTGAGCCCCCGGCTGCGCCCGCCGGTCAGGCGGCGTCGGGGTCGACGCCGAGCTCGACCATCAGGCCACGCACCCGCTGCTCGATGTCATCGCGGATCGGGCGCACCGAGTCCACGCCCTTGCCGGCGGGATCCTCGAGCTCCCAGTCGAGGTAGCGCTTGCCGGGCAGCACCGGGCAGGCATCCCCACAGCCCATGGAAACGATCACGTCCGCCATGCCGACGGTCTCATCCGTCCAGGGCTTGGGGAACTGCGAGGAGATGTCGATGCCGCGCTCGGCCATCGCCTCGACGGCCGAGGGGTTGATCGTCTCGGCCGGCGCCGAGCCGCCGGAGAGCACCTGGATACGGTCGCCCGCGAGGTGACGCAGCCAGCCGGAGGCCATCTGGGAGCGGCCGGCGTTGTGGACGCAGAGGAACAGGACGGTGGGGGTGTCGGACA
>SLLJ01000071.1 GCA_007134165.1 Nitriliruptoraceae bacterium
ACGGGGCTGCGGACGGGAGCAGTGGTCGTGATCGGGCTGCTGCTGGTGGTCTCGACCGTGTTGGCGGTCATCCTCGCGGGGCGCCTGCGTCCAACAGACCTGCGCACGTCGCTGCGTCGCAGGTCGACCTGGCTGCGCCGCCTCGCGGCCCTTGCGACCGGAACGCTGCTGCTCGCGGCGTGGTGGATGGTGCTTCGCGAGGTGCTCGGGGTGTTCCTGCCTGGCCGGACCCCGTGGCTCGGGCTGGCCACGACGGTCACGGGCGGGCTGCTCATCCTGCTTGCGATCTCGCCGGACCCGTCAACACGAGCGACGACCAACGTCGAGCAGCCGACCCGAGCGGGATCCGGAACGAGCCACACGCCAGGATCAGCGGCCACTGACGGATGGGGCTGAGGCGCCGGACAGCCGGGGCGGCGGCCCGCTCGGCACGCACCACAGCGAGAGCTACCGACGGCGGGACCGGACCGGCGAGCTGTGGCCTGGTGGCCCCGCTCACGGTGTCGGGCAGGTCAGCCCACCGGGCAGTCACATAACAATCACGTTATGCTTCAGGGGTGGATGTGTTCGCCGCCCTGGCTGACCCGACCCGTCGCGACCTGCTCGACCAGCTCCAACGCGACGGGCAGTGCACCGTGAGCGAGCTCGTCGCCGCCCATGCGCTCTCGCAGCCGGCCATCTCCCGCCACCTCCGGGTGCTGCGCGAGGCCGGGCTCGTGTCGGTGCGCCAGGACGGACGGCAACGCCACTACCGGATCGAGTCCGGCGGGCTGCTGCCGCTGCTCGACTACCTGACCAGCTTCTGGGACCAGCGCCTCGACGCGCTCGCCGCGGTCCTGGACGACCTCGAGGAGCGATCGTGAGCTACGCCTACGACCTCACCCGCGAGCTGCCGCACCGCCCCGACCGGGTCTGGCGCGCCCTGACCGATCCCGCGCTGCTGTCGCGCTGGTTCATGCCGTGCGACCAGGACCTCTCCGAGCTGCCGATCGGTGGCCGGTTCACCCTGACCGACCCGAACGCCAGGGGCTGGTCCGGCATCCTGGACGGCGAGCTGGTGGAACGTGTCGCGCCCGAACGGCTCGTGTACCGCACCGACGAGCGCGAGGGCACCTCGTCCACGACCCTGACCTGGACGCTCACCCCAACCCGGGACGGCACCCGCCTGGACCTGCACCACGCCGGCTGGCAGGGACTCCGCGGCCTGCTGACCGCCCAGTTCCTGCGGATGGGCTGGCGCACCCTGATCACCAACAACCTCAACGAGCTGCTCGCAACCACCGAGCACGACACCGACACCCCCTAACCGAACACGTCCGCACGCTGCCACCGCTCGACACCGTGACTCGGCACGCGGACCGGGGCCACGTCAGAGCATCACGGTGAGGCCACTGCTCGTTGACGAAGCCTCCCGGCCCGTCTGACGCTGCCGAGGACCATCGTCGCGCTCCAAGGGCGTGACCTCGTGGAAGGACCCGGAGACCGGCGCCATTGCCCCGTCCGTCACGCACGCCCCGGATCGGCCGGCTCGACGAGGTGCTCGGCTTCGGGTGGCTGGCGGCCATCGGAACCGATGTCGCCGACACGCGGTGGGTCCAGGGCATCGAACGCGTCCCCCACGGATCGATCATGTTGCTCGAACCGATCAGCCGCGTGGTTGCGATCCGGGTCGGCGAGCGTGCCGGCCCATCCGCGGGATCACGCGGCCGGATCTCGCCGGAACCTTCGACGGTAGGCAACCGGTGTGGTGGCGGTCACACGCCGGAAGTGGTGGCGCAGGTTGGCGGCGGTCCCGAGTCCGACGAGGTGGGCGATCTGCTCGATGGACAGGTCACTGACCTCGAGCAGCTCCTGGGCCCGGACGATCCGCTGGTGCTGCAGCCATCGGACCGGGCTCGTACCGGTGAGGTCCTTGAACCGGCGCGCGAAGCTGCGCGGACTCATCGCCGCGAGCCGTGCCATCTGCGCCACGGTGAGCTGCTCATCGAGGTGCTCGACCATCCACTCCAGAACCGGGCCGAGGGGGTCATCACCGACCGCCGGCGCGACGGGCGTGATCGCGAACTGTGCCTGGCCACCGTCACGATGCGGTGGGACGACCATACGTCGGGCCACCTGGTTGGCCATCTGAGGGCCGTGGTCGAGACGCACGATGTGGAGCGCCAGGTCGAGCGCCGCGGCGGTCCCGGCCGAGGTCAGCACCCGCCCGTCATCCACGTAGAGCACCTCGCCGTCGACCTGGATCGTCGGATGTCGACGCCGGAGCTCCTCGACGTACATCCAGTGGGTGGCGGCGGGCCGACCGTCCAGGATCCCTGCCGCGGCCAGCGCGAACACGCCGCTGCAGAACGACACCATCCTGGCACCCCGGTCATGGGCAGCGCGCAGCGATTCGACGAGTTGCGGCGGCAGCAGATCGAGCGGCGCCGACGGCATCACCACCGTGTCGGCGTCGTCGAGCGCCTCCAACCCGTCGTCGAGTTCCACGTGCCACCCGCCGTTGACGCGGACCCGACGTCCCGTCCCGACCAGACGGTGCTCGTAGAGCGGCGGCCCGAGCTCCGGACGTCGCAGGCCGAAGACCTCACAGGCCACCGAGAACTCGAACGGGTTCGCCCCGTCGGTGAGCACCGTGACCACGCGATGAGCCATTGCCCCTCCTGACACGATCGTGACGGGTTCTGGCAGCAACCGTACGCGCCCAACCGAGGTTGGCAGCATCCTTGCGGAAACTGTCACTCGTGCCACTCGTCGTGGATGGCGGCGGCCCTCAGCATGGCGTCACCGACCGAGGAGTCAGCGCATGGCGCACCTGCGGACCTGCAGCGCGGGCCACGACGAGCAACGCATCGCAACCGATGCCTGCGACGCGATCAACCGACTGCGGCCACTACTCGCCGCGGTCGGAGCACTCGATCTCGACGACCGAGAGGGATGGATCCGACTTCGGTACGCAGCGGGCATCGCCACCAACGCGCTCACCGCAGCCGGCGCTCTGCCTGAGCACCTGACGGTCGGTGTCGACGACCCCCCGGTCCTGGTCACCCGCACCCTCGCTGCAGCCTGGCGATACGCGACCTCAGCCCCGGAGCGTCAGGGCTCCCCGTGAGCCGACCCGGCACAAGCCTGCCGCCAGCGTTGTCGACGACCTGCGCACGACCCCACGTCGCAAGTGACGGTGAACGATACCCGCGGCCGCCGACGGGTGACCGAGGGCACCGAGATCAGCCGTCGAGGCCGGTACGGACCGACGCACCCGTGGTGCCACGCTGACCGTCATCACCGACGCTCATCTCGTCCAGTTCGAGACTCTCGCGGGGCAGATCACACCTATCGCCGGTGCGCTCGCGTCCCTGCCCCGAGCTCACCGAACCCGGCCCCCGTCCTCGACCGGGCCATCGCCGACTCCTCGACCAAGGATCCCTCATGCCAAGGATCACCGATCCCGTCACCGGCACCCCAGCCGCCGATCCCACGGACGCCGCCGCGCACTTCGCCGCCCTGATGCGCCTCGAAACTGATTGCTGGGATGTCCACACCGCGCTCCGACGCACCAAGCCGGGGTTCGTTCTGATCGACGTCCGCTCCACGGAGGCCTACGACACCGGCCATCTGCCCAACGCCATCAACCTGCCCCATGCTCGCATCGTGGAGCGCACCCTCGACGACCTGCCACCCACGGACCTGTACGTCGTGTACTGCGCGGGACCGCACTGCAACACCGCCAACCGTGCAGCACTGCGTCTGGCCCAGCTCGGGCGCCCCGTGAAGAAGATGATCGGTGGCGTCACCGGTTGGCTCGACGAAGGATTCGACCTCGTCGGGTGAACGGCGGCGCGGGGACGACGCTGCAGGTCGTCGGCGTCCTGGGCGTGAGACGGAGACCACGGCGAGGCGGACGCGGCCGGATCCGCGGGGTCCATACAGTTCCAGGGCGGGGACCACCAGGACCGTGGAGCTGGTCTGGCGGCCCGCGTCGCCCTTCTCCTGGCCACCCCCGTGGGGCCCGTCGACCTCGACCAGCGACAGGATCAGGTCGTGGCTGCGATCGCACGATGCGGCGACCGAACCCCGGGCAGCGCAGCTCGATGTCGCGC
>SLLJ01000369.1 GCA_007134165.1 Nitriliruptoraceae bacterium
GCCGCCAGGACCACGGGGGCGCTGGCCACCGTCCCGGTGCCAAGCGCGGTCCCCGCGTCCACGAAGGGGAACACGCCGTCCTCGATCACGGGGGTCGCCGTCCACTGCTCGAAGTTGCGCTCGTCACCCGAGAAGGGGCTGAAGAGGTACCCAGAGGCGATGGACAGCACGGCGAGCACCACCAGCGGCCCCACCATCTGCGGCCCGGATTCGTGGGGCGCGTGGTGGCTGCGGTTCTCCCCGAAGAAGATCAGGAACACCGCGCGGGCCATGTAGAAGGTGGTGACGAAGGCGGCCGCGAGCCCCACGTAGTACACCAGGTTGCCGGTGGCGAAGCCGTACCCGGCCCAGATCTCCCCGGCGATGAGGATCTCGTCCTTGGAGAAGAACCCGGCCGTCAGGGGGAACCCGGCCAGCGCAAGCGACCCGATCACGAAGGTCACGTAGGTCCAGGGCATGGCCTTGCGCATGCCGCCCATGTCGCTCATGTTGTTGGAGTGCACGGCATGGATCAGCGACCCGGAGCCCAGGAACAGCAGCGCCTTGAAGAAGCCGTGGGTGAACAGGTGGAAGATCGCCGCCGTGTAGCCGCCGACGCCGATCGCCGCCATCATGTAGCCCAGCTGCGAGACCGTGGAGTAGGCCAGCACCTTCTTGATGTCGTCCTGCACCAGGGCCAGCAGCCCGCCGAAGAACAGCGTGATCACGCCGAAGATGGCGATGACGGCCATCACCGTCGCGGACTGGGCGACGATCGGGAACAGCCGGGCGAGCAGGAAGATCCCGGCGGTGACCATCGTGGCCGCGTGGATCAGCGCGGAGACCGGGGTCGGACCCGCCATCGCGTCGGGCAACCAGACGTGCAGCGGCATCTGCCCGGACTTGGACACGCAGCCGAGGAAGATCAGCAGCGTGCCGAGCACGATGGTGGTCTCGGAGAGCTGTCCGCCCACCGCGGCATCGATGGTCTGACCGATGTTGAAGGGGGTGTCGGTCAGGTCGAACATGCCCGCCGAGAGCACGATCACGCCGACGATCAGGCCGACGTCGCCGAACTTGGTGGTCAGGAACGCCTTGTTGGCGGCGTCCTGGTTCGACTTGTCCTCCCAGTAGAAGCCGATCAGCAGGTAGGAGCACAGCCCGACCAGCTCCCAGCCGATCACCGCCTGCAGGGTGTTGTTGGCGATCACCAGCAGCAGCATGGAGAAGGTGAACAGGCTGAGCATGGAGAAGAAGTAGGTGAAGCGTTCCTCGCCGTGCATGTACTCGCGGGAGTAGATGTGGACCATCAGCGAGACCACACCCACGAGCACGAACATCATCGCGGTCAGCCCGTCGACGAGCATCCCCAGCTCGAAGATGAAGCCCCCGCCCAGCGGCGACCACTCCAGCGAGCGCTCGAAAGGCTCGGGGCTGCCCTGCATGAAGGTGTGCCAGGCGATGCCCAGGCTGATCACCAGCGATGCCCCCACCGCCGCGATCCCGATCTCACTGCCGCCTCCAGGCAGCAGTTTGCCGAACCGGGCGATCAGCGCCGCGGACAGCAGCGGGAGCACCGGCACGAGCCAGGCGTAATCCAGGAAGGCTTCCACGTTGTGCCGCTCCCTACCAGCGCATCAGATCGACGTCATCGACATCGATCGAGGCTCGGTTCCGGAACAGGTTGAAGACGATCGCCAGCCCCACGCCGACCTCGGCAGCGGCCACCGCGATGATGAACAGCGCGAAGATCTGACCACTGACCAGCGGATCGTCGGGGTAGAGCAGGTTCTGGAAGGTGACCAGGTTGATGTTCACCGCGTTGAGCATCATCTCGACGCTGATCAGCACCAGCACCGCGTTGCGTCGGGCGATGATGCCATAGATGCCGATGCAGAAAAGCAGCGCGGCGAGCAGCAGCGGACCGACCGGGCTCATCGCTCACCTCCCGCGGTCAGCTCCGGTCGGCGCTCGGCCTCGGTCGACGGATCGCCCGACAGCTCGATGTGCGTGGGCTCGGCTTCCGTACCCGATTCCCCGGGTGAACGGCGGGCCAGCACGATCGCGCCGATGAGCGCGGCGAGCAGCAGCATCGAGAGGACCTCGAAGGGCAGCACCCACTGCGCGAACAGCGCGATGCCAATCTCGTTGACCCCGGGGCCGGTGACCTCGCGCACCCCCTCACCGCCGAATGCGCCGATGATCAGCACGCTGAGCAGCACGAACAGCCCACCGCTGACCCCGATGGCCAGCCCGCGGTGCTGCCCGTCGAGCGCCTCACGACCGATCGGTGCGCGGGTGAGCATGAGCCCGAACAAGAACAGCACGGCGACCGCACCGACGTTGACCAGCAGTTGCGCCAGCGCCACGAAGTCCGCCGCAAGGACCAGGAACACCGCCGCGCTCCCGGTCAGCGTCAGCGCCAGGAACAACGCCGCGTGGACCAGGTTCTTGGAGGTCACCGTCATGATGCCGGCGCCGGCCGTGGTCAGGGCCACGAGCAGGAAGACCACGTCGTGTCCGGTCACGCGTCACCCTCCGCGTCGAGCTGCTCCTGCTTGCGCTTCTTGATCCATGCGGCCTTGGCCTTGGCCCGGGCGATGCGCTCGGACTTGCCTTCCGCGATCAGCGCGTCGAAGGTCTCCTGATCGATCTCGCCGCTGCCCTCGACGTGCACGTCGCTGAGCTTGCGGGCGGGGGCGGCCTCGGCAGCCGGCGCAGCCGGTGGTGCCTCCACAGCAGCGGCCTCGGCAGGGGCGACCTCGGCAGGGGCGACCTCGGCAGCCGGCGCAGCGGCCTCCTGCTCAGCTCGGATGCGGGCCTTCTCCTTCTTGACCCAGGCCGCCTTGGCCTTGGCCCGAGCCATGCGCTCGGACTTGCCCTCTGCGATCAGCGCGTCGAAGGTCTCCTGATCGATCTGCCCGGCCTCGACGTGGATCTCCTCGGCCTTGGGAGCAGCCGGGGCAGCCGCTGCGGCTGCCTCCTGCTCGGCCAGGATGCGGGCCTTCTCCTTCTTGACGTAGGCCGCCTTGGCCTTGGCCCGAGCCATGCGCTCGGACTTGCCTTGTGCGATCAGCGCGTCGAAGGTCTCCTGATCGATCTGCCCGGCCTCGACGTGGATCTCCTCGGCCTTGGCTGCAGCGGCAGCCGGCGCAGCAGCCGGCGCGGCCTGGGCCAACTCGGCGTCCCGGGCGGCCTGCTCGGCCTTGGCCTCCTCGAGCTCACGCTCCTTGACGACCTTGTCGATCGCGGCGGCCACCTCGGGCACGGGCAGCGCGCCCTCGTCGAGCGGCGGTGGCGGGGGGACCGTGTCGGCCCACTCGCGCAGCTTCTCCTTCTCGTGGAGCAGCTTGTCCATGTCGTACTCGGCGTACTCGAACTCCGGCGACCACCACAGGGCATCGAACGGGCAGACCTCGACGCAGATGCCGCAGTACATGCACAACGAGAAGTCGATCGCGAAGCGATCCAGCATGTTGCGGGTGCGGGCGCGTCCCCCTTCCTTGGCCGGCGGCACGGTCTCCTTGTGCGAGTCGATGTAGATGCACCAGTCCGGACACTCACGGGCGCACAGCATGCACACCGTGCAGTTCTCCTCCAGCAGGGCGATCACGCCCCGGGTGCGGGGAGGCAGGTCCGGCCGCTCGTTGGGGTACATCTGGGTGGAGGGCCGCTTGAACAGGTGCTTGATCGTGACGCCGAGGCCCTTGAGCAGGCCGACGCCGGGAGGGGAGGTTGCCGCCATCTAGAACACCACCACCTTCGCGATCGCGATCACGGCCAGGTTGATCAGCGACAGCGGCACCAGCACCAGCCAGCTCAGCCGCTGCAGCTGATCCTCGCGCAGCCGCGGGTAGGCCACCCGCGCCCACACCATGATGAAGGTCAGGATCAGGATCTTGGCCAGCGTGATCACCACGCCGCCGATCGCCCCGAGCCAGCCACAGTCGAACATGCCGCCGGCACCCTCGCAGCCGGGCAGCCCGACGCCGGGCAGCAGCTGCCAGCCGCCGAGGTAAAGCACCACCATCAGCGCCGACATCGAGACCATGCCCGCGTACTCGGTCAGCAGGTACATGGCGAACTTGATGCCGGTGTACTCGGTCATATAGCCGAACACCAGCTCGGAGTCCGCGATCGGCATGTCGAACGGGGGCCGCGACAGCTCGGCCAACGAGGCCAGGAAGAAGATCACGAACCCGAGGATCTGCGGGAACACGAACCACAGGTTGAGGTCGGTGCCGGGCAGCGTGAAGGTCGCCTGGGCCTCGACGATGCCCACCAGCGACAGCGTGCCGGCCTGCACCGCCACCGCGATCGCGGCCAGGATCAGCGGCAGCTCGTAGGCGATCAACTGGGCACCGGCGCGCAGGCCCCCGATCAGGGAGAACTTGTTGGCGCTGGCCCATCCACCCATCATCACGCCGAGCACCGACACCGAGCTGATCGCCAGCGCGTAGAACAGTCCGAGTTCGAGGTCCACGGCCCACACCCCGGGGCCGAAGGGAAGCACCAGGAACACCAGGATCGCGGGGACCAGCGCCAGGCCCGGGGCCAGCGCGAAGACCTTGCGGTCAGCCGCCGCGGGGATCACGTCCTCCTTCTGGATGAACTTGATCCCGTCCGCGACCAACTGCAGGGTCCCGAACGGGCCGGCGGCGACCGGGCCTCGGCGGTGCTGCAGCCGGCCCATCGCCTTGTGCTCCATGTAGCCGACGACCAGCGGGACCACGAGGAACAGCGCCAGGATGAACGCGACCTTGATCGCGACCGTGATCCCGAAGGCCACATCGAGGTCGAAGGCGGACGGCGCCGGGACGAACACGGCCGGCGACAGGGAGGCGGTCAGCTCAACGTTCATCGGTCGATGTCCCCCACCACGAAGAACACTGAGCCGAGCACCGAGATGGCGTCGGGAACCAGCATCCCCTCGAGCAGGTAGGGGATCGACTGCACGTTGGAGAACGACGGCGTGCGCATCTTGAGCCGCCAGGGCGTTCGACCGCCGTCGGATTCCAGCCAGTAGCCCAGCTGCCCCAGCGGGTTCTCGATGCGCTGGTAGGCCGCGCCCTCGGGCGCCTTGACCATCTTGGGCAGCTTGGTGTTGACCGGCCCTGCGGGGAGGTGATCGTGGATCTGATCGATGATGTGCAGCGAGTACTGGATGCGGTAGAGCAGGCAGGCGAAGCGGTCGAAGGAGTCGCCGTTCTCTCCGAGGTGCACCGGTACGTCCACCTCGTCGTACTTGAGGTAGGGCTCGGTCACCCGGGAGTCCTCGGGCACGCCGGCGGCCTGCAGGGTCGGCCCGGTCACCCCGAACGACAGGGCGACCTCCGGCGGCAGCGGTCCCACGCCCACCGTACGAGCTTGGAAGATCTCGTTGCCGAGCACGAGGTCGAAGTAGTCGGGCAGGCGTTCCTGCGTGAGCTTGCTCAGACGCACCGACTCGGCCAGGAAGCCCTTGGGAAGATCGAGCTTGAGCCCACCGACCTGGTTGTAGGTGAAGTGCAGGCGCCCGCCGGTCGCGGCCTCGAGCAGGTACTGGATCTCGTCGCGCTCACGGAAGGCGTAGAACATCGGGGTGATCGCGCCGAGCTCGAGCGCGAAGGAGCCGACGAACATCAGGTGGTTGAGCACCCGGTTCCACTCGGCGATGAGCATCCGGATCCACTGCGCGCGGTCCGGGACCTCCATCTCGAGCATCTTCTCGACCACGAGGGCCACGCCGAGCTCGTTGGAGAACCCCGACAGCCAGTCGTGGCGGTTGACCAGCGCCTTGATCTGGCGGAAGTCGCGGTACTCGGCGAGCTTCTCGAACCCGCGGTGCATGTAGCCGATGACCGGACGCGCCGCGGTGATGCGCTCGCCGTTGAGCTCGAGCACGATCCGAAACACCCCGTGGGTGGCCGGATGCGCGGGTCCGATCGACAGGGTCATGTCGGTGGTGGCGAAGTCGCCATCCCCGACGATCTCGAGCGCGATGTCCTCGCCGGGCGCGGTGCCCGGGTGGATCTTCTCGCGGGTGGACAGATCGCTCACGCGCCGTCCTCCTCGTCGCTGGACGCCGGCTGCTGGTCGGCGTCGGCCTCGGCCGCAGCGGCCTTGGCGGCGGCAGCTTCGGCCGCGGCACGCGCCTTGGCCTCCTTGCGAGCCTGGCGCTCGGCGGCCTTGGCGGCGCGCTCAGCGGCTTTGCGCTCGCGCTCCTCGCGCTCGACGCGCTCCTGCTCGATCACGGCCTTGGCCTGCGCAGCCATGGCCTTGTCGAGCTCGTAGGGTCCGGGGGCGTCACCGATCTCGGGGACCCGCTCGATGACGTTGCCGTCCTCGTCGAGCTCCGCCGGCTCCTTCACCCCGGGCCAGGGCTTGGCTGCCCGGGAGGCGAGGTGGAAGTCCTTGCGCAGCGGCCAGCCCTCGAAGTTCTCCACCGTCAGGATTCGCGGTTCGAGCCCGGGATGGCCGTCGAACACGACCCCGAACATGTCGTAGGTCTCGCGCTCCATCCAGTCGGCCCCGCGGTAGATCTCGGTGATCGACGCCAGCCGGGGTGCGTCACGCCCGCCCGGAACCCGGGTGCGCAGCACCAGGCGGTTGCCGGTCGAGGTGGAGTACAGCACGGCGACGACGTCGAAACCCTCCTCGCGGGCATCCACGCCGAACAGCGAGTCGAACAGGTCGTAGGCCAACTGCGGCTCGTCACGGGCCAGGCGTGCGGCCTCGACCCAGCCCTCTGGCGCGAGCTTGCAGGTGAAGGTGCCGAACTCGACCACCGAGCCCAGCACCTGCTCCCCGAGGTGCTCGCGCAGCAGCGCCTCGGTCTCCTCCGGGTTCAGCGCCCGGTCACGGCGTGCGAGAACCCCAGCCACCTAGCGCCCCTCCAGGGTGAGCGGCGCGTCGGCACCGAGCGTGACCGCATCCTGGCGTCGCCCGGCGATCCGGTCGGGCAGCGACTCGTGCTGGATCATGTGCTGCAGGGTGATGATGCCGTCGAGCAGCGCCTCGGGGCGCGGCGGGCAACCCGGCACATAGACGTCGACGGGGATGACCTGATCCACGCCCTTGGTCACCGAGTAGCTGTCCCAGTAGGGGCCACCGCAGTTCGCACACGAGCCGAACGAGATCACGTACTTGGGCTCGGGCATCTCCTCGTAGAGCCGCTTGACCGCCGGGGCCATCTTGTCGGTCAGCGTGCCCGACACCACCAGCAGGTCCGCCTGCCGCGGCCCGTGGGCGAAGGGGATCACCCCCAACCGGATGAAGTCGTGCCGCGAGGTCGACGCGGCGATGAACTCGATCGCACAGCAGGCCAGCCCGAAGTTGAAGCACCACAGCGAGAACTTCCGGCCCCAGTTGAAGACGTAGCGCACCGGCTTGGGCAACTCGACCTGATCCATCACTCCCATGTGAGGACGCCTTTCTTCCACGCGTAGGCGAGACCCTCCAGCAGCGTCCCGACGAACAGGAACATGGCCACGATCGCGAACGTCGGCGAGATCGGCGTGGTCGCATCCAGATCGCCGACGATCACCGCCCACGGCAGCAGGAACAGCGCCTCCACGTCGAAGATCACGAACAGGAAGGCGAAGACGTAGTAGCGGATGCTGGTCTGTGACCATCCCACGCCTGCCGCGTCCACGCCGCACTCGTAGGTGGTCAGCTTCTGCGGGGTGGGGACCGAGGGTCGCATCACTCGGTTGAGCAGCATGATGATCGCGTACAGCACGCTGCCCGCGATCACCAAGATCGCCAGCGTGCCGTACTGCTCGCCGAAGCTCACCGCGGTCCTCCCCAGCTCTCAGCGCCGTGGGCCGTGGCTCCCCGCGACGCACCGGCGCCGCGTCGTCCGGCGCCCCGTGGCGTCGGACCCGGTGCACCCGACGAGCGGGTGCGCCACGACCCGGGGTTCTGGGCCGTGGATCGGGAGCCTAGCAACCTGCCGGACACCGCCCCAACGGCACCCCCCGGACCTCACGGCAGGCGCCAGTCGACCGGCTCTGCGCCCTGCTCGACCAACGCCTGGTTGACTCGGCTGAAGGGCCGGGAGCCGAAGAACCCCCGGCGTGCCGACAGCGGGCTCGGATGGGACGAGGTGATCGCCGGCACCGGCCCGAGCAGCCCGGCCAGCCGACGTGCATCCGCTCCCCACAGGATCGCCACCAACGGCTGTTGGCGGGCCAGAAGCGCCCGGATCGCCTGCTCGGTGACCTCTTCCCAGCCCCAACCGCGGTGCGAACCCGGGGCCCCGGCGCGCACCGTGAGGCAGCGGTTGAGCAGCAGCACCCCCTGGTCCGCCCAAGGGGTGAGATCACCGCTGGTGGGCATCGGCAGGTCGAGGTCGGTGCCGTACTCGGTGAGGATGTTGACCAGGCTGCCGGGCAGGGGCCGCACCTCGGGAGCGACCGAGAACGACAGGCCGACCGCGTGCCCGGGTGTCGGATAGGGGTCCTGGCCCACCAGCAGCACCCGCACCTGCGCCAACGGCCGGGCGAAGGCGGCCAGCACCCGGCCGGCCGCCGGCAGGAAGCCGCGCCCCTCGGCCTGCTCGGTGCGCAGCCGCAGGCCGAGCTCGCGGATGCGTGGCTCGACGGGTGCCAGCGCCTGCGCCCAGTCGGGGTCGATCAGTTCGGCCAGTGGTTTCGGACCGCTCGGCGCGCTCACGCCGCCTCCGCCAGCGGTCCCTCGCAGCCGGGCGAGCCGTCGATCCCGGCGACCACGTCGACCCGGACCGTGGCGGTGGCCTCGCCCGAGCGCAACTCGACCCGGTCCACCCGCAGGTCCTCGGGCAGGGTGACCTCCGCCTCCAGGCCCAGCCGCGACCACCAGGCCGGCGGCAGCCCGCCAGGAGCCAGGGTCAGCACCCCGTCCTCGACGCGTACGGCGGCGGTGACCTCCACCGCGGCCACCCCCACCCGCAGCTGCCCGGGCCGGAAGCGCACGGTGGGCTGGAGGCCGAAGGGCACCTGGGTGGCGAGGTAGTCCTCGACGTCGGTGTCCCGCAGGGTGATCTCGAGGGTGGCCTCGGGCGGCTCGGGTGCCAACGGCGCGTACGGCGCCAGTGCCACGGGCAGTTGCAGGCGCGCCTGATCGAGGCGGAGCCCCTGCACCTCGAGTCCGGTCACCTCCACCTCGACGTCGCGGGCACGGCCCACCAGCAACCGGGGGGTGACCGGTCGGGCAACCGAGGCGATCTCCACGCGCTCGTAGGGTAGGCAGCGTCCGAGCGCCGATCCGAGCACCCGCTCGGCGATCGGCACCGCCGCGATCTCCACCAGCAACCCGAGGGCCAGGACCAGGGCCGCGGCGATCCCCGCCACCCGCCGGCCGCTCATCCCGCGCGGTCCAGCGCGTAGTCGGCCAGGCGGGTCAGCGCGGAGACCACCGGTCGGTCACCGAACGGCGTGAGCGATTCGGTGGCGGCGTGCACGTAGGCGGCCGCGTGCTGGCGGGAGCGATCCAGCGCGTCGCCGGCGCGCAGCAGGGAGATGGCCCGAGCCACCTCGGCGTCGCTGAGTTCCCCCGCGAGCAGCGTGGCGAGCTCGCCGTCGGGTTCGGCCTGAAGCGCATAGAGCACCGGCAGGGTTCGCACGCCCTCGCGCAGGTCGGTGCCAGGCGTCTTGCCCGAATCCTCGTGGTCGGAGGCGATGTCGAGCACGTCGTCGGAGAGTTGGAAGGCCATGCCCACGTTCCAGCCGTAGCGGGCGGCCGCGTCCACGCCATCGAGGTCCACCCCCGAGAGCATCGCGCCGTACCGGCAGGAGGTCTCGATCAGCGAGGCGGTCTTGCCCGAGACCACCTCGAGGTAGTGCTCGAGGGTGGGGGTGACCGTCGGCACGTCGGGCGGCAGTGCCCCGAAGGAACCCTGGACCTCGCGGATCTGTCCCTCGCAGAGCCGGGCCAGCGTGCGCGCCATGATCCGGGTCACCTCGACGCCCAGGGCCGCAGAGAGGTCCGAAGCGCAGGCGAACAGGTAGTCGCCGGTGAGGATCGCGACCGTGTTGTCCCAGCGGTTGTTGGCCGAGGGGGTGCCGCGCCGGGCGGGCGCCTCGTCGATGACGTCGTCGTGGTAGAGGGTTGCCAGGTGCACCAATTCCACGATCGCGGCGGCATCGACCAGTTCGGGGCGGGTCGGGTCGCCCAGGTGCCCGGTGAGGGCGACCAGCAACGGCCGGAAACGCTTGCCGCCGGCGCTGATGAGGTAGCGGGCCGCCTGGTCGACGAAGGCATGGCTGGATCCGACCTGCTCGTGCAGCCGGTGCTCGACGGCCTCGAGCAGCCCGGCGACGGGCAGACCGCGGGCCTCGAGCTCGTCGAGGACCGGACCCGGGATCGCCAGGCGGGCGATGCGGGGCTCGCCGGTGGCGCGGCGGCGGAACCTCACCGGACCAACGCCGCGGCGTTGCTGGCCAGGTCCAGGAACAGCTGGGGTTGGATGCCGAGGTAGATGACCAGGACCGCCGAAACCGAGACCGTCACCGACAGTCCCGTCGACACCTGTGGCCGGCCACGCTCACCGGTGGGCTCCTCGAGGAACATCACCCCGGCGATGCGCAGGTAGAAGAACGCGGCCACCACGCTGGAGACCACCCCGATGACCACCAGCCAGGTCAGCCCGGCGTCGATGCCGGCACGGAAGACCATCAGCTTGCCGACGAACCCGGCGGTCGCGGGGATGCCGGCCAGCGACAGCATCGACAGCGCGAGGACCGCGGCGAGGTCGGGTGCCTCGCGGCCCAGACCGCGGAGATCGGCGAACGTGACCTCACCCTGGCGTCGACGCTCCAGCGCGATCAGGGCCCCGAAAGCCGCCGCGGTGCCGATCGCGTAGGTCAGCAGGTACCACAGGGTGGCCGACAGCCCGTCAGCGGAGTTGGCCACCACCCCGATGGTTGCGTAGCCGGCGTGGGTGATCGACGAGTAGGCCAGGATGCGCTTGAGGTCGCGCTGCACGATGGCGAGGTAGGCGCCGTAGAGCATCGTGATCGCGGCCAGGACCGAGAGCACCGGCACCCACAGAGCCTCGAGGGTCGGGAAGGCCACCAGGTACAACCGCAGGATGACCGCGAAGCCGGCCGCCTTGGTCGCTGCGGCCATGAACGCGGTGATGTTGGTCGGGGCACCCTGGTAGACGTCGGGCGTCCACAGGTGGAAGGGCGCGAGCGAGACCTTGAAGGCGACCCCTACGGTGATCAGCGCCAGGCCGATCGCCGCGACCGACCGCGGGGTGGTCACCAGTCCGATGGTCAGGCCGATCGCCGGCAGGTCGACGGTACCGGTGGCGACGTACACCAGCGCCATGCCGTACAGCAGCACCGCCGAGGCAATCGCGCTGGTCACGAAGTACTTCAGCCCCGCCTCCTCGGAGCGGCGGTCGCGCCGCGCCCAGCCGGCGAGGATGTACAGCGAGAGGGTGAAGACCTCGAGCGCGATGAAGATCGTGATCAGGTCGTTGGCCGTACCCAGGGCCGCCATCCCGACGGTGGCCAGCAGCAGCAGCGGTTCGAACTCCGAGCGGTAGATCCTCCGTTGCCGGAGGTAGCCATACCCCATCGGGATCACCAGCAGTGCGGTGACGTACACCGTCAGCCGGGTGAACAGCGCGATGCCGTCGTTGGCGATCGATCCCTGCAGCGCGTTCTGCACCAGCATCGGGCCCTCGCCCACCGGGGCGAGCACGGCGGTGTACTGCCACAGCGTCAGCACCAGCGCACCGGCCAGGGCCAGCCCCGCCCCCCAGGCCTGGACCAGGGAGGGGGTCCGGGGGAAGGCGACGACCAATGCGGGCAGGGCGACACCCAGCACCACCGCGACGGCGCCGGGCAGGTTCAGTTCGATGGTGATCAACCACACCCCGAGGGCCACCGCGGCCAGCCCCACGGGAGCGGCCACGGCCATGCGGCGCCGACCGGCGACCCCGAGCAGCAGCAGCACCAGCGCCGCGGTGGTGGGAACCAGTTCGGGCGCGAAGCTCGACCAGGCGATGTCGGGCACCCCGAGGGCGGATTGCGCGAGGAACATCGGGGCAGGCTCCTACGGCTCGGTGGTGAGTGCGGCGGCGGGTAGCGACGGATCCTCGATGCCGACCTCGACCAATACCCGGTCCACGGCGGGTTCCACGACGTCGAACAGCGGCTGGGGATAGACCCCGATGACCACGATCAGCGCCACGATCGGCGCCAGCACGCCCACCTCGCGGGGCTTGAGGTCCACGGTGTTGAGGTTGTCGGCGCCCTCGAGGGGGCCGTGGAACATCCGCTGGTAGGCCCACAGCAGGTACAGCGCGGCGAGCACGGCCCCGAAGGAGGCGAGCACCGCTGCGGTGCGGTTGGTGGCGAAGGTGCCCAGCAGGATCGGGAACTCGCCGACGAAGCCGTTGAGTCCGGGCAGCGCCAGCGAGGACAGCGACACCACCAGCCACAGCCCGGCCATCACCGGCACCTGCTTGGCAAGGCCCCCGAAGGCGGCGATCTGCCGGGTGTGCCGGCGTTCGTAGAGGAACCCGATGAGCAGGAACAGCGCCCCGGTGGACAACCCGTGGTTGATCATCTGCACCACCGACGCCGAGGTGGCGGTGGTGTTGAGCGCGAAGGTGCCGAGCACCACGAAGCCCATGTGGCTCACCGAGGAGTAGGCGATCAGCTTCTTGATGTCGGACTGCATGAGCGCGACGATCGCCCCGTAGAGGATGCCGATCACTGACAGGGCCAGCAGCCACGGGGCGAACTCGACGGTGGCGTCGGGGAAGAAGGGCAGCGCGTAGCGCAGCAGCCCGAAGGTGCCCATCTTGAGCAGCACCGCGGCCAGGAACACCGAGCCGCCGGTGGGCGCCTCGGTGTGCGCGTCGGGCAGCCAGGTGTGGACCGGGAACAACGGCACCTTCACCGCGAACGCGAGCACGAAGGCGGTGAACAGCCAGCGCTGCTCGACGAGTCCGAGCTCCAGCGCACGGGCGTCCTCGTAGGCGAACGACCCGGTCTGCGCGAACAGGTAGAGGATGGCCACGAGCATCAGCAGCCCGCCGGCCAGGGTGTAGAGGAAGAACTTGACGGCCGCGTAACGGCGGTTGGCGCCGCCCCAGATCCCGATGATGAGGTACATCGGTACGAGCGTGAACTCGAAGAAGATGTAGAACAGCAGCAGGTCGGTGGCCGCGAACACGCCGATCACGGCGGCCTCGAGCACGAGGAAGGCCGCCACGTAGCCGCGCAGCCGGTCTCGCACGCTGTCGAAGGAGGCCAGCAGGATCAGCGGGGTGAGGAAGGTGGTCAACAGAATCAGCAGCAAACTGACTCCGTCGACGGCGAGCGCGAAGCTCGCCCCGATCGCCGGGATCCAGGTCAGCTGCTCGGTGAGCTGCATCCCCCCGCCGCCGACGTCGAAGGCGGCGAGCAGCACCACGGAGGTGATCAGCGCGCCCGTGGAGGCCACCAGCCCGATCAGCCGGGTGGTGCGCTCGTCGTCGGAGGCCAGCAGCGCCAGCGCTCCCAGCAGGGGCAGCGCGATCGTGATCGTGATGGGACCCATCGGCTACCTCACCTGGACCAGGAGAACGACGGCCAACGCGATGGCCCCGGCGACGAACACTCCGACGTAGCTGCGCACCAGCCCGGTCTGCGCGCGGCGCATGCCGCGGCCGACCTGTGTGCTCAGCGACCCGGCGGCGTTGACCGCGCCGTCCACGATCCGGGTGTCGACCCACACCGCCGCGTCGGCGAGCCGTCCGCCTGCCCGCACGAACAGCGCCTCGTAGGCCTCGTCGACGAAGAACTTGCGCTCGAGCAGCTCGGCGCCGGGGCCGCGCACTGGTTCGGCCAGGCGACCGACGCTGACGTCTCGGCGCACGTAGGCGAGGTAGGCCAGTCCGATGCCCAGCGCCGCCGCCGCCACCGCGAAGGCGATCAGCGCCGGCTCGCCGAGCCCACCCGCAGGGGTGAAGTCGAGCTCGTCGATCGGCGCGACCGAGGGTTCGAGGAAGCGGAACAGCGGACCGCGGTGCACCGGGTTGAGCAGCAGTCCCCCGAACGCCGAGAGCACCGCCAGCACGATCAACGGCACCGTCATCGACGGCGGCGACTCGTGGGGGTGCACGTCGTCGTCGTAACGCGGCTCACCGAGGAAGATCAGGAAGAACCAGCGCGACATGTAGAACGCGGTGAGCACGCCCACCACCAGCCCCAGCGCCCACAACGCCCCGAAGCCGTGGAAGTAGGCCTCGTTGATGATGTGGTCCTTGGAGAAGAAGCCGGCGAAGGGCGGCACGCCGCTGATCGCCAGCCAGGCGACCGCCGAGGTCCAGAAGGTGATGGGCATCGCCTTGCGCAGGCCGCCCATCTTCCAGGCGTCGGTGGCGTTGTTGAGCGCGTGCATCACCGAGCCGGCGGCCAGGAACAGCAGGCCCTTGAAGAATGCGTGGGTGACCAGGTGGAACACGCCCTCGCGGAAGGCGCCCACCCCCACGCCCAGGAACATGTAGCCCAACTGCGAGACGGTGGAGTAGGCCAGGATCTTCTTGATGTCGTCCTGCCGAATCGCGATCAACGCCGCGAGCAGCGCCGTCAACCCGCCGATCCAGGCGATGATCACCATCGCGTCGACCGACTGTACGAGCACCGGCGACATCCGAACGGTGAGGTAGACGCCGGCGGTGACCATGGTGGCCGCGTGGATCAGCGCCGAAACCGGCGTGGGGCCGGCCATGGCATCGGGCAGCCAGACGTACAGCGGGATCTGCGCGCTCTTGGCGGCCGCACCCCCGAGCAGGAGCAGCACCAGCGCGAAGGCCGTGGTCGAGGACAGCTCACCGGCCAGCCCGAACATGCCCACGAAGTCCAGGGTGCCGAAGGTGGCGAAGGCCAGGAACATCGCGACCATGAACGACACGTCGCCGACGCGGTTGGTGATGAACGCCTTCTTGGCCGCGGTGGCATACGCCGGCTTCTCGAACCAGAAGCCGATCAGCAGGTAGCTCGACAGCC
>SLLJ01000335.1 GCA_007134165.1 Nitriliruptoraceae bacterium
CAGTTCCGCCGACTCGCCGCCGGTGAGGACCTCGACCCCGCCTACACCCTCCGACGATCACAGCTGGACGCCACCCGCAGCATGGCGCGGCAGGTCGTCGCCAACCTGCGCAGCAGCGCACGCGACGTGGTCGGTCGGTAGCAGCCCTCCCCCGGCGCTTTCCGGTGAGGGTGCCCGAACCAAGGCCCGGGGGCTGCCTCCCTGGTCTCGCGCTCTCGCCAGGCGGATGATGCGCGCAGCGATCTCGACGTCGTCGATCCGGGAGGCGGACCATGCTCGTGACCCATGCGGCCTGGGTGCTCGTCGTCGCGTTCACGTTCTCCCTTGCCTACGAGAGCTGGCGCGCGACGAAGAAGGCCGGCACGTCCCGGCACGACTCCCTGGAGTCCCTGCGCTCGGGACTGGCGTTCTACGCCGTCGCCGCAGCGGTGATCGCGGTCCTGTTCGTCGGACCGGCCTGGGCCGCCTGGGTCGGGCTGCTGTTCTGCGCCGCCTGCCTCGTCTACGGCATCTTCGTGTTCAACCCGGTGGTGATGCTCGAACGCCAGCCGGGGATCATCGACTGCGTCGAGGACCTGGTCTACGTAGGCCTGCTGTTCGTCGCGGCCACCCTGCTGCTTTACGACGTCCTCGGCTGGACCCTTCAGCGCGTCTGACGGGCTCTCGACCACCGACGCACGCCGCTCGACGACACCCGCACGAGTGCGAAGCAACCCCCCGACGTCACGGGGCAGGTCTGTTCACGAGGGGATCGCAAGCTCGAGGTCCGTCCCGGGAAGCCTTCGCCCTGGCAAAGCAACCGCTGCGTGCACGCGACCGCGAGCGCGGAGGCGAAGCAGTCGCCTGAGCACTCCACGAGCGTGACGCCGGACACCGCGCAGCAGGCCGCCGCCTCGATCCGCTCCGAACTCGTTCCCCGTTGCGGCTCATGCTGCAGAATCGCGAGCAACGCCGAGGTGCCGTTCACCGTCAGGTCGGCAGTCCGGCATCGTCGTAGCCCAGGATGTCGTCGGGCTGCCGGTCATCCAGGACCGGACGTGCCGCGCAGGCCAGCGCGATCTCGTCCAGCGCATCGGCAAGGCACCGTCCGGTCCGGTCTTGCTCCAGGCGCACGAGCTGCTCGACCTCGGGGTTCCGCCGGTTCAGCGCCATGTCGGTACCTGTGTGGGTGGCCACCTGCAACGTAGCCGGGAGCTGCAGTTGTGGACCGCTGATGCCGAGGCACAACGGTTCCAGGTCCGAGGGTCCCCGGGCCTGTCGATGCGGGGACGGCGGCGTGCGTGGTCGAGGCAGTCTCGACCCTACCCTCCCGGTCTCGCCTCGACCAGGCCACGGCACGGCCCGCTCCCATCGGCTCGACCGGGACCGGATCGTCCTGGTCGGGCCGACCCACCGGCAGCGCTCACCGTTGCCGTGCGGGACCGAGGATGCGCCCGAACTGCGGGTTCGCCCCGTTCTCCAGTGTCGACTGCACCACCCGCTGATCGCCGTGCTGGTCGTAGATGATCCCGTACCGGACCTCCCCGCCGGCCGGCTCGATCGACTCGGCATACCAGTTGAGGGTCTGCAGCATGTGCCCACCGCGCCGGGTCCGCGCGATCTGACTCGGGCTGCTCGGATCGAACAGGTCGGTCATGCTCGCCTCACCGGGCACGCCGACGAACGCCCACGTTGCACCGAACCGTGCCACCTGCCGGGTGACCCGGGCGAGGAACCTGCCCACGCTCTCGGTGTCCCTGGGTGTGGAGGTCCTCGCGATGCGCCCGTTGTGCAGCACGAGCGTGGACCGGCCGCTCGACGCGAGCACGTTGAGGAGCTTCATGACGAACTGATCGGAGTCGTCGCGTCCCTGCAGCGCGAACAGCTCCACGTCCTCATGGTGGGAAGCCGGTCGCGAAGCGGGCGTCCTTCGCGGTGCGAAGAGGAAGTCCTCGGGGGTGAGGTTGGCGAAGAAGTGTGCGATCTCGTCGTCGCTCGGGATGCTCATGTCGCTCCTCATGCTCCGGTACCCATGGCCGGGTTGTCGCGGTGTCCCCGCGGCGCCGGCGTCTGGACCGCGCTACGTCGGGGGTGTGATGCGATGTCGGAGAGTGACCTGGGACCTCCGCGGGATCGGGGCGGACGTCGGCGATCACCGACCGGTTCCGTCGGGCTGCCTGGCCCCGGTCCCGGACCCTGGGGGTGACCGTTCGTCGACAACGGCGGTTGCGGGGGACCAGCGGGTACGTACGGTGAGGGGAACCGATCGGGGGCGCCGGTCGCCCGGTGGTCCCCGCCACCGATGATGAGCGGATTCGCATCATGCAGCTTCGCGATCTGGTCAACGACAACCCGGCCCACCTCGTCCTGCTCGTCATCGACGGGTTGGGCGGATACGCCGACGCCCGCCAGGACAGCGAGCTCGAGGCGGCCACGACACCCAACCTGGACCAGCTCGCGGCGGAGGCGGCCTGCGGGCTGACGCTGCCCGCGGGCCCGGGGGTCACGGTCGGTTCCGGCCCGGGCCACCTCGCCCTGTTCGGCTACGACCCGCTCGAGTACGACCTCGGCCGCGGGCTGCTGTCGGCCATCGGCCTCGGCGTCGAGCTGCGTCCAGGCGACGTGGCCGCGCGGGGCAACCTGGCTTTGCTCGATGACGACGGGCGGGTGACCGACCGGCGTGCCGGACGGATCGATGACGAGCCCGCCCGTGCCATCGTCGGTCACCTGCAGCAGCAGGTGCGGCTCGACGAGGTCGAGGTGACCTTCGAGCACGTCTCCGAGCACCGGGTGCTGCTGGTGCTCCACGGTGACGGCCTGGTCCCCCAGGTCGAGGATCTCGACCCACAGACCACGGGCCTGCCGCCGCGCGAGCCGACCGCCACCTCACCGGAGGGTGAGCGCCTGGCGATGGTGCTGCGCCAGCTCGACCGCGCGATCCGGGAGGCGCTGAGCGATCAGGCAGCCGACACCGTGCTGCTGCGCGGCTTCGACACGCTGCACGAGCTGCCGAGCATGCAGGAGCGCTTCGGTCTGCGTCCCGCCACGGTCGCCACCTACCCGATGTACCGGGGCGTCGCGCAGTTGGTGGGCATGGACGCGCTGCCGAAGGTCGGCTCCCTGGCCGAGCAGATCGAGCTGATGGCGGCCAACTGGGACAACTACGACTACCTGTTCGCCCACGAGAAGGCGGCGGACCGTGCCGGGCACGACGGCGATCGCGACGCCAAGATCGCGGCGATCGAGGCGGTCGACGCGGTCATCCCCGACCTGGTCGCCCTCGGCCCGGACGTGCTGGCGGTCACCGCGGATCACTCGGCGCCGACCCAGCTCAAGGCGCACTCCTGGCATCCCGTGCCGACGTTGCTGTGGGGCGAGAAGGTCGGACGTGACGACGTGCGCGTCTTCGGGGAGCGCGCCTGTGCCACCGGGCTGCTCGGGCATCTGCGCACCCAGGACCTGCTGCCGCTGATGCTCGCCTCGGCCGGACGGCTCGAGAAGTACGGCGCCTGAGCTCCCAGGTGCGCATCGTCGGTCAACGCTGCTCCCGCTCCTCGTCGCTGAGCAGCCGTCGGGGCGAGGCGTCCTCGGCCTGGCGCTGCGCATCGAGCACCGTGTCCCCCTGGGACTCCGGGAGATCCTCCGGGTCGGGCAGCGTCCCGACCTCGCGGTCCATCGTGGGGGTCTCCACCTCCTCGCCGTGCACCGCCTGGGGCTCGAGCAGGTCGTCGCGTTCCGGCTGGTCGTCGCGCTCCACCTCGAAGCTGGGAGCAGGCTCGCGTCGATCGTCGTCGGTGGGGGTCATCGCCGTTCCTGTCGTGTCGAGGGCGGGGTGTCCGCCCCACGGTGCCAGATGGCCGGGCCCGTCCGGGTCCGGACGGACAGGGGTTCTGTGAAAGGAGCACACGATGGGACGTATCCGCATCGGCGTGTCGGGATGGGACTACGACAGCTGGCGGGGGTGCTTCTACCCCGAGGACCTCCCGCGGCGCGAGCAGTTGCACTACGCCGGCGAACGGTTCGACCTGCTGGAGATCAACGCGACCTTCTACCGGCTCGCGACGCCAGCGCGCTGCATCGCCTGGCGCGACGCGGTGCCGGC
>SLLJ01000342.1 GCA_007134165.1 Nitriliruptoraceae bacterium
CCCGGGCGCTGTCCAACTGCTCGATGCGGCGGCGGGCCGCCACGCTCAGGTCACGGTCGCGGCGTGCGAGGAGGTGGTAGTCCTCCTCCCACTCGTCTTCGATGGCTTCCAGGTCGATTCGGGGCATGCCCCCATCCTGCCAGGCCGATCGCGTGGCTGCTGAGCTCAGCCGCCGAGGTAGGCCGTGCGAACCTGCGGCGTCTCGACCAGCTCCTGCGCGGGGCCTTCCAGCACGAGGCTGCCCGTGTCGAGGACGTAGCCGTAGGAAGAGATCGACAGTGCCTTGTGCACGTTCTGTTCTGCGATGAGGATCGTGACCCCGTCGGCGGCGATGCGCTCGATGACCTCGAACATCTGACCCACGATCACGGGCGCCAGCCCGAGGGAGGGCTCGTCAAGGACCAGCAGCTTGGGCCGGCCCACCAACGCACGCCCGAGCGCCACCATCTGCTGCTCGCCACCACTCATGGTGCCGGCCCGCTGGCGACGGCGCGTGGCCAGGATCGGGAACAACTCCTCGACCCAGGCGAGCCCTTCGCGGAAGCCAGCCCGGGTCGCGGGGTGGTGCGCCCCCATGCGCAGGTTGTCCGCCACCGTCATGTGCGGGAAGATCCGGCGGCCTTCGGGCACCAGACCGACACCGAGCTCGGGCATGTCGCTGGCCCGGACCTCAGCGAGCGACACGCTGTCGATCGTGATCGTGCCGGCCCGGGGCTTGAGCATGCCCAGCACGGTGTGCACCAGGGTGGTCTTGCCCGAGCCGTTGGAGCCCACCAGCGACACGGTGGTACCCGCGGGAACGGACATGGACACGCCGCGCAGTGCGACCGCCTGTCCGTAGGCAACGTCGACGTCACGCAGGGTCAGCATGCGCGTCTCCCAGGTAGGCGGCCACCACGCGTTCGTCGGCCACGACGTCGCGGGGGTTCCCGTCGACGAGGTTGGTCCCGCGGTTGAGCACGTAGAGCCGGTCGGAGATGCTGGTCACGGCCTTGACGTTGTGCTCGATGTAGATCACCGCCACCCCGCGATCGCGCACGGCGGTGATCATCGCCAGTCCCAGGTCGACCTCGGTCGGGTTGAGCCCAGCGAGCACCTCGTCGAGCAGCAGCAGGCGGGGCTCGAGCCCCAGCGCGCGAGCGATCCCCAGGAGCTTGCGCTCGTGGAGGTTGAGGTGGGCCACGGGCGCGAGCGCCTTGCCGGCCAACTCGAGCTCGGCGAGCAGGTCACCGGCCAGCTGCCGGGCCCGGCCCATTGGCACCTGGTCGCGGCCGAAGGTGTAGGCCAGGGCGACGTTGTCGATCACGCTCAGCGACGGCAGCGGTTTGGGAATCTGGAAGGTCCGGGCGATGCCGAGGTGAGCCCGCTGGTGCGGGCGCATCCCGGTGACATCCGTCCCATCGAACTCAACGCGTCCGGCGTTGATGCCGAACGTCCCGCTGATCGCGTTCATCAAGGTGGTCTTGCCCGAGCCGTTCGGGCCGACCAGACCGACGATCTCCCCAGGGTCGACCACCAGATCCACGCCGTCGAGCGCGCGCAGCCCCCCGAAGTACTTGGTGACACCTTCGCAGCGCAGCAGGCTCACGACGTGACCTCCTCGCGGGGGCGACGCCGCAGCAACCCGCCCAGACCGTTCGGGCAGACCAGGATCAGCACGACGAGCAGCATCCCGATGATGATCTGGCTGACCTCCGCTTGCCCCTGACCGATGAGCGCCTGCTGGGCGGCGGTGACCAGGACCGCACCGATGATGGGACCGAACCAAGTCGTGGTGCCTCCGAGGATCGCCATCATCAGCACGAACAACGGGATGCTCAGCGGGAAGACCGAACCCACCTCGACGTAGCCGAGGAAGACGGCGTGCGGCGACCCGACTAGCCCGGCCAACCCGGCACTCAGCCCGAAGGTCAGGACCTTCACACGGTAGGTGTTCACTCCCGAACTCTCGGCCACTTCCTCGTCGTCGCGGATGGCGGTGAGACCAAGCCCCCATCGACCCGTAGCGATCAGGTAGGCGATGACGACAGTGAGGGTCGCCAGGGCCAGGACCGTCAGGTAGAGCCGCGCGGGACTGTTGTCGAGCAGCGTGCCTTCGGCCGCGGCGCGTACGAAGACGCCAGTTCCACCGTCGAGCAGACTGGTGTTGGAAACCACGGTGGCGACCACGAAGGCCAGCACGAGGGTAACCAGGCCGAACAGGTCCCCACGGAACCTCGTGGAGCGGAACAACGCCAGCCCGAGGAGCACCGCCACGCCCCCGGCCACGGCGAACGAGGCCAGGAACGCGACGCCGTAAGGTAGGGAGGTCGCGGTCAGCATCGTCGAGGTGGTGTAGACCCCGATCCCGAAGAACATCCCGTGCCCGAAGCTCGGGTAGTTCGCGAAACCGCTGAAGAGGTTCCAGCTGACCGCCAACGTCGTCCACAGCAGCAGCTGATAGCCGAGGGTCAGCACATAGGTGCGCTCCGAGACCGCCGGCAGCGCGGCCAGCAGCAGCCCGGCCGCGACGATCCCTGCGGTGCCACGACCGCGAGCGTTGCGGATCATGCCGCACCTCCCAGGCTGCGCAGGCCGCGGCCGGTAAGCAGCGGCTGAAGGACCAGGTACAGCAGCAGGAAGCTGAACGCGATCACGGGCGCCCACGAGGGCGAGTAGAACAGCGCCCAGAGGTTCTGCACGATCATCAGGAACACCGCGGCGATCAGCGCCCCCAGGGGTCGGCCGAGCCCTCCCAGCAAGCTGGAGACGACCACGACCCCGAGCCAGTGCAGCGGCAGGTGCGGACTGAGCGGCATCTTGAGCGCCACGACCATCCCGGCCACCGCAGCCGTGCCGGCCGCGAAGCCGGCGACGAGCACGGCGGTGCGGGTCAGGCGTACGCCGAAGACCTCCGCGATGCCGGGATCCTGGTGCATGGCATGCAGTCCGCGTCCGAGCCGGGTGGCACGCAACGCCCAGGTGGTCGTGCCGATCAGGACGATGGCGGCGACCAGGGCGAGCAGGTCGGGGGGCAGCACGCGGACCTGCTGCAGCGGCCAGGGCAGGGCGACGGGCGCGGTCAGCCACTCGGGTAGTACGGGGCGCAGCGTGAGCGTGTCGGCGCTCCAGAGCAACGTGATCACGCTCTCGGCAACGACGAACAGTCCGAAGGTCACCAGCAGCGAGGTGAACAGCTTGACCTCGAGGCGCACGAAGATCCACTGCAGCGCCATGCCGAGCAGGAAGAAGGATGGCACGGTCACCAGCAGGGTCGCGAGCGGATGAAGGCCGGCCACCGACACCAGCGAGTAGGTGACGTAGGCACCGAACAGGGTCAGCGACACGTGGAAGAAGTCCGCGATGCCCAGCAGGCCCCACTTGACCGTCACCCCGAGCGCGATCGTCCCGAACAAGGTGCCGAGCAGCGCACCGCTCACGATGGTCTGCAGAACCGCAACCTGCATCGGCGACATCCCGGATCCTCCCTGCACCGCTGGGGTGGGCTGCCGTTGACCGCCCACCCCAGCGGGGCTCAACGCGCGTAGACGACGTCGGCAGCGGCAACATCCGGCGGCCAGACCACGACCCGGTCACCGTTCTGGATCTGGGTGACGCGGTTCATGTCGGTGCCGTAGTTGTTCCAGCCATCGAAGGTGAGCTCTCCAGCGATGGAGGGCACCGCGTTAGCGTTGAGCCAGTCCTGAAGGACCGCGTTGTCGGTCTCGCCGGTCTCGGCGACGGCCGTGAGCAGGATCTGCCAGGCGCCCATGCTCGCCGCAGCCTGGGTCTCGATGACCGGGAACAGGGTGCGCTCCTCGGCCAGCGGCAGGAACCGCTCGGCGAAGACGGCGGCGATCGGGTCGTCGGTGAACGGCGCATGGTTCTCGTAGATCGAAAGCACCATCAGCCCCTCGACGGCCGGCCCGATGGCGGGCAGGGTGGCCGGGGCCGGCAGCGCGGCATAGACGCCCTTGGGCTCGTAGCCGATCGCCTCGAAGGCGTCGAAGAACTCGACGGCGTCGGCGCCCAGCACCCCGAGATAGACGAAGTCGGGGTCGGCCGCAGAGATCCGCAGCGCGATCG